>NZ_JBFUHV010000034.1:0-75129 GCF_056402215.1 Rhodococcus sp. P4_B6
TCCCACACCAACACGATTGACGCCGGCACAGGTTCGTCGAGGGTTTTCGCGCACCCGCGCGACGATGCCTGTTCCGGCCAGTGCACCGAAACCCAGTCGACCCGGACCCGGACGCCCACCCGGATCGAAAAACACCCACCGCGCACCGCATCACCACGTGGGCAAACGCGCCGAAACCAAAGCTAGAAAACCCGTCGGGGCCGCCTGCCCAGGTTAAAGATCAAGCTGAGACCCTGCGCGAGCAGTTCGGCGATCTCCTGTTCCCGTTTCGTCAGAGGCGACGCCTCGGCGACGGGCGCCGCCGCGTCCTCGGTCCGGGTGCCGAGCGCGAGATCGACCGCCTGCTCGATGGTGAGCCGGATCGCGGGCGTTGCGAGTTGGGCGAATTCGCCGGGCCCCACCATGCGGGCGGCGTCCCGCTCGGACGACTGCGAGTCGTCGGTGATCTGGGGGCCGAACGCCGCGACCGACGTGCCGAGCCGATGCCACACCCCCTTCGCGGCGCCGCACAGGGTCGCCGCCGCGTTCGCGTCGCCGCTCGACGTCGCCACCCACGACAGCACCTCGATCGACAGGGCCGTGCAGATCTTGTCCTTGAAGTCGCGTTGGATCCGCAGCGCCTGCTGGGCGGCGTCGACGGCGTCGTCGGCCCGGCCCAGGTGGAAGTACGCGACGCTCGAAACCCAGAGGGCGTAGGCCTTGTTCCACTTCTCGCCGTGCCGGTCCGCCACCGCGATCACGTCGCGGCACGTCTCCAGTGCGTCGTCGAGGCGGCCGTCGTAGGTCTGCGCCATGCCCAGTTCGAACGACGCCGTCAGAGCCGAGGCCGTGTCGCCGACGGCGCGGTGGACGGCGATCGCGTCACGGAACAGCAGGATCGCGTCGGCGGGGCAGCCGGAGAACACCGCGTGGATCCCCGCCCAGTGATCGGCGTGCGCGCGCAGTCGCTCGTCGCCGAGTGCCGTCGCGATCGCGGTGCATTCGTCGAGGTGTTCCCGCGCGGCGTCGCGGTCGCCCTGGATCAGCGCGGTCCACGCGGTCACCCACAGCACGTCGCCCCGCTCCCGGGTCGGTTCGGTGAGCCGCTGCAGGATCCGCTCGAGCCGGATCCGCCCGTCGGACAGGTTGCCGCCGGCGATCCAGTGATACCGCAGGGCGACGGCCAGTTCGGCGGCCGCGGCCCGCTGCGAGTCGTCGTGCAGGGCCCAGTCCAGGGCGGCGACGAGGTTGGGGTGGTCGATCCGCAGTTCCGCGAGCGTCTCGGATTGTCCTGGCCCGCACCAGTCGAGCGACGACCGGCGGGCGCGCTCCGAATAGTGCTCGAGGTGTCGCCGGTACATCTCGTCGCGCTCCCCGCTCAGCTCGAGGAGCTCGTGCCCGTACTCCCGAACCGTCATCAGTTGCGAGTAGCGGAGTCGCTCGGTCGAACGGTCGACGGTGACAAGGCATTTCCCGACGAGCCGATCGAGGACGTCGATGACCGGTGAGTCCGACAGCGCACCGAACCCGCTGATCGCCTCCGCGGCGTCGAGATCGAAGCTTCCGGGGAACACGGCGAGCCGGGACCACAGCAACCGCTCGGTGTCCGAGCACAGTTCGTAACTCCAGTCGATGAGGGCGCGCAGCGTCTGCTGACGGGGCAGTGCCGCCCGGTCGCCGCCGGTGAGGAGCGCGAAACGCTGGTCGAGGCGTTCGACGAGTTGCGACGCGGACAGCGACCGCATTCGGGCCGCGGCGAGTTCGATGGCGAGCGGGATCCCATCGAGCTGGTTGCACAACTGCGCGATGGCGGGGGCGTTCGCGTCGGTGAGGCGGAAGTCGGCGACGACGCCCTGCGCGCGCTCGACGAGCAACGACACCGATTCGAACGGGGCGATGTCCGCTGCGCGGCAGCCCTCGATATCACCCGGAGTGCTCAGCGGCGGAAGGAGGTACGTGAATTCGCCGGCGATTCCGAGCGGTTCGCGACTCGTGGTGAGGATCCGGACCTCCGGTGCCGAGGCGAGGACGGTGCCGACGAATTCGCTTGCGGCGGACAATAGGTGCTCACAGTTGTCGAGGACGATCAGCAGGTGCCGGGACTGCAGGTGGTCGATCACCTTGTCCATCACCGCACGGCTCGACTGGTCGGTGACGCCGAGGGCGGCCGCGGCGGCGGAGGGCAGTGCGTCGGGATCGCGGACGGGCGCGAGGTCGATCCACCGGACCGAGTCGCGGAAGGCGCGCGCCGAGCGGACCGCGAGTTCCTCGGCCAACCGCGTCTTGCCCACGCCGCCCGCGCCGAGCAGCGACACCAGCCGGGACTGTTGGAGTCGGGCGCGGGCTTCCTCGATCTCGCGCCGCCGGCCGATGAAGCTGGTCATCGACCTGGTGAGTTCTCTCGATCGAGTCAGCGGATGTCTCCCGTGTCCGGTCGGCCAGGTGTGGCACGAACCTACTCCCACCTGCTGTGACGGACAACACAGGTAATCAAGGGGGTGTTTCACCCCGTGTGGGGGTGCTGTGACGTGGGTCATTGTCGTTGGCATACCCCGGTTGCCCGCTCGACTCCAGCCGGAACCCATCGCCCCGAGGAGCCCAACACATGTCAAAGACCAATTCTTCCGCCGACGTCGATGTCGTCGTCGTGGGTGCCGGGTTCGCCGGCCTCTACGCGCTCCGCAAGCTGCGCGACACGATGAAGCTGTCGACGCGGGTGTTCGAGGCCGGTTCGGACGTGGGCGGCACCTGGTTCTGGAATCGGTACCCCGGCGCCCGCTGCGACATCGAGAGCGTCCACTACTCGTACTCGTTCGACGAGGATCTGCAGCAGGACTGGCAGTGGAGTGAGAGGTTCGCCGGACAACCGGAGATCCTCCGCTACCTCGAACACGTCGCCGACCGCTTCGACCTGCGGAAGGACATCACGTTCGACACCCGCGTGGTCGGCGTGCACTGGGACGACGAGAACTCGGTGTGGACGGTCCGCACCGACGACGGCGCCGTCGTCCGCAGCCGGTACTTCATCTCGGGGGCGGGCAACCTGTCCGTGCCGAAGACGCCGGAGTTCGGCGGCATCGACAACTTCCGCGGGGAGGTGCTGCTCACCGGCAACTGGCCGCGCGAAGGCGCCGACTTCACCGGCAAGCGGGTCGCCGTGATCGGGACCGGGGCCAGCGGCATCCAGGCCATCCCGTTCATCGCCGAGGACGCCGCCGAACTGGTCGTCTTCCAGCGCACCCCCAACTTCGCGACGCCCCTCGGCAACGGTCCGATCGACCCGGACGAGGTGGCCGAGATCAAGGGCAACTACGCGGACGTGCGGAACGCGGCCCGCAACCACTTCCTCGGCGTCCCGTTCGATCAGGTGCAGCCGTCCGCGCTCGCCGTCGACGCCGACGCGCGTCGCCGCACGTTCGACGAGCGCTGGAACGCCGGCGGGTTCCGGTTGTTCATCGACTCCTATCAGGACATCCTGTTCGACAAGGCGGCCAACGACACCATCGCCGACTACATCCGGGAGCGGATCCTCGAGCGGGTCCAGGACCCGGCGAAGGCGGCGACACTGGCCCCGACCGGCTACGCGTACGGCACCAAACGTCCCCCGCTCGAGACCAACTACTACGAGGCGTTCAACCGCGACTCGGTGAGCGTCGTCGACGTGAAGACCACGCCGATCGACGAGATCACGCCGACCGGAGTCCGGGTCGGTGACCGCGTCTACGAGGTCGACACCATCGTGCTCGCAACCGGATTCGACGCCATGACCGGCCCGCTGATGGCGATGGACATCCGCGGTCGGGGCGGTCTGCCGTTGGCCGAGAAGTGGGAGCACGGACCCAGGACGTACCTCGGCATCATGGTCAACGAGTTCCCGAACCTGTTCGTCATCACCGGGCCGCAGTCGCCGTCGGTGCTCTACAACATGCCACTCGCCATCGAGGACCACGTCGACTTCGCGACCGACGCGATCGACTACCTGGACCGCCGCGGCCTCGACGTCATCGAGCCCACGCCGCAGGCCGAAAGCGAGTGGGGTGCTTTGACCAACGACATCGCCAACCAGACCCTGCTGCCGGAGACGAACTCCTGGTACATGGGCGCGAACATTCCCGGCAAGCCCCGTGCCTGCATGGTCTATCTCGGCGGCGCCCCCACCTACCGGGCCACCTGCGAGGACGTCGTCGCCGGCGGCTACTCCGGCTTCGCGCTCACCCGGGCGGAGGCCCGCGTGGCCTCCCCCGCCGGGCAGCGTGTCCGCCGGGCTTCCACAGTGTCCTGACCCCGAACCCCGACAGAGGAGACCGACATGGCACTCGATTCACACGCAGCCGACCTGATCGCCGGACTACAGGCGCAGCGGCTGAAGGCGTTCGAGCACAGCACCGTGGAGGAGGTGCGGGCGGTGGTGGCGACGTTCACCGGACTGCAGGCGCAGCCCGAACCCGTCGCCCGCGTGGTGGACGCGCACTACGAGAGCGGCGGAGCGCAGATCGCGCTGCGGGTCTACATCCCCGAGGGGCAGGCGCCGCACCCGGTGGTCCTGTACTTCCACGGCGGCGGATTCGTCGCGGGCGACCTCGACGTCGTCGACGAACCCGCACGCGCGGTCGCGAACGGCGCAGGCGCGATCGTCGTCGTCGCGACGTACCGGCGCGCCCCGGAACACCGGTTCCCGGCCGCCGCCGACGACGCGGCGGCCGCCCTGCAGTGGGTGGCGGCCAACGTCGGGACGTACGGCGGTGACCCCGGCAACGTCGTCGTCATGGGTGACAGCGCCGGCGGCAACCTGGCGGCGGTCACCGCGCTGCGCGCACGCGACGAGGACGGGCCGCGGCTGCGAGGGCAGGTGCTGATCTATCCGGTGATCGACCCGAACGCGGAGTTCCCCTCCCGGCGGGAGTTCGCCGAGGGATACGTGATCGGCGCCGGCGACCTCGACTGGTTCTGGAGCAACTACCTGCGCTCGCCCGAGGACGCGACTCATCCGTACGCCGTCCCGAGCCGCGCCGCGAGCCTCGAGGGACTTCCGCCCGCGCTCGTGCTCACCACCGAGAACGAGGTGGCCCGCGACGAGGCCGAGGCGTACGCCGGGGCGCTGCGGCAGGCGGGTGTCGACACGGAGGCGATCCGCTTCGACGGACTCCTCCACGGCGCGTTCTGGATGTCCGGGGCGGTTCCGCGCAGCAGCGAAATGCGCTCGGCCGTCGTCGAGTTCGTGAAGCGGGTGACGGCCACCGCGCCCGTCCTGTGACGTGACCCGGCCGCGTCAGCCCTCGACTCGCGCCTCGAGTCGGGGGCAGAGGCGCGGCCATTCCTCGTCGACCATCGAGAACAGGGCGGTGTTGCGCCACGATCCGTCGCGGCGGCGCCGGTGTTTGTGCAGGATGCCCTCGAACTCGGCACCCAGCTTGGCGATGGCGCCGCGGGAGTGGGCGTTGCGCTCGTCGGTGTGCCATTCGACGCGGACGGCGCCGAGGTCCTCGAACGCCCGCCGCAGCAACAGCAGTTTCGATTCCGGGTTGATCAGCGTTCCCTGCGCGGAACGCGACAACCAGGTGTGCCCGATCGCGAGACTGCGGTTCTTCGGGTCGATCAGATACAGCGACGTCGAACCGACGATCCGCCCGGCGTGAACGTCGATCTGCGCGTACGCCAACCGGGTCGGATCCTCGTCGGCGCCGCGGACGAACGCCGCGGCGTCGTCACGGTCGGCGATGGCGACGGACGTCCAGTGGAAGATGCGGGGGTCGTCGACCGCGTCCAGCAGGCCGTCGACGTGGTTCTCGCCCAGCGGTTCGAGGCGTACGTGCCGTCCGGTGAGAGTGGGATGCGCGAACCAGGATTCGCTCATCGCGCCGGCTCGGGAGATTTCAGCATCGGCCGCCGGCCGGACCCCGGACCGGTGCGCCCGCGGACGGGCGGATGCCGGAGAGTCGCGCGCAGAAACACGAAGAACAGCACCACCAGCAGTCCCGCCCGACCCCACACCCCGAACTTCACCAGCACCWCGAACGTCGACGCGTCCGTCTGGGCGGCGAGGGCGCCGAAGTACTTGAAGACGCCGATCCCCATCGACAGGTCGGCCACGAGATACGCGGCGACGAGCCCCCACGGGACGCGCAGCAGCACGAAGAACGGGATCAGCCACAGCGTGTACTGCGGCGAATGAACCTTGTGCAGCAGCAGGAATCCGCACAGCATGGCGGCGCTGACGGCGATCCACGGGTACACGCCGTCGCGGTGGAATCGCAACCAGCCGAGTCGCAGGGCGATCGCGAACGCGGCGCACACGAGGAGCGGCGACAGCAGGCTCACCGTCTGGTCGTACGCGGGGAGCGGGACGTCGTCGGCGACCGGCCCGAACAGCGGACGCAGCCCCCAGTACCAGATGGAGTTGGTGGTGAGATCGGCCTGACGGTTCTCCTGGAACGTGAACGACGCCCGCCATCCGCTGTAGGAGATGAGGGCGAACGGCAGGTTCACCGCCACCACCGTGGTGATCGCGGCGACCGCGACCAGCACCGCGCCGCGCACGTCGTAGCGTCGCTCCGCGGTGCCGTTCCGGGTGAGGACGTACGCGATCAGCGGCAGCACGAACGCACCCGGATACAGCTTCAGGCAGAACCCGACGGCGAGGAGCACCGCCGCGAGGACAGCGCGGGTGCGGAGCGGGATCCGTTCGAGTGTCATGACGAAGATCGCGGCCACCGACGTCGCGACCACCGGCAGTTCCCAGTTGTGGAAGGCGTACAGCACCAGCGGCGGCGTCGCCGACCACAGCAGCGCCCACCAGCCGGCCAGCCGTCCCAGCATCCACGCCGTGAGCAGGCCGAACGGCGCGAGGATCAGCGCCGAGTGCAGCAGGAAGTCGGCGTCGGTGTGCGAACCGATGCCGCCGAGCCACATCAGCACGCCACTCAGCACCGGGTACTCGACGGTGCCGCCGGTGAGGACGCCGTCGGCGTTGATCCCCCCGGTGATGTACGGGAAAACGTGCAGGTTGACGTCGCGGCCGAGCCACAGGAACTGGATGTCGGAATAGCAGACCTGCGTGTCCTTGATGCGGTCGAAGATCAGGCTGCGCCCGACGCCGTCGAACGGCGCCCCCGCGCACCGCGCCTTCTGCAGGTAGCCGGCGAGCATGGCGAGGCCCGCCAACCCGACGACGACCGCCGTGATCGGCGACCGCTGCCGAGCTCCGATATGCATGAATCCACACTAGGGCGCTCCGCGCCCCGTGCGCCTTTCTGGTAGCCACAACTACCAAAAAGGCGCACAGGGCATTGCCCAATTTCGCTGGTCAGGGGCTCGTCGTGTACCCTGCAAAGGTTGCTGACGCAACGACCCTCCTGCCACGGACAGTCCGTGGCCGTTTTCACTAGTCCATAGGAGGTGATGAGGTCTTATGCGTCATTACGAATTGATGGTCATCCTTGACCCCAGCCTGGACGAGCGCACTGTTGCTCCTTCGCTGGATACGTTCCTCAATGTTGTTCGCCAGGACGGCGGCAAGATCGACAAGGTCGATGTCTGGGGTAAGCGTCGTCTCGCCTACGAGATCCTGAAGCACAGCGAAGGCATCTACGCGGTGATCGACATCAGCGCTACGCCCGCCACCGTCGCGGAGCTCGATCGTCAGCTCGGTCTGAACGAGTCGGTGCTGCGTACGAAGGTTCTGCGCCACAACAAGTGATTTCTGTCGGTCACCAGCCCTAGGCTCGTGCCCAACCGAACTCCACATTCTGCAGGAGGAACCATATGGCAGGCGACACCGTCATCACCGTCATCGGAAACTTGACGGCTGATCCGGAGCTTCGATTCACCCCCGCGGGTGCCGCGGTCGCGAACTTCACTGTCGCGTCCACGCCCCGCACCTTCGACCGTCAGACCAATGAATGGAAAGACGGCGAAGCACTGTTTCTGCGTTGCAACATCTGGCGCGAGGCAGCCGAGAACGTCGCGGAGAGTTTGACCCGTGGCTCGCGAGTGATCGTGAGCGGCCGGCTCAAGCAGCGCTCCTACGAAACTCGTGAAGGTGAAAAGCGCACTGTCGTCGAGCTCGAGGTCGACGAGATCGGCCCCTCGCTGAGGTACGCCACGGCCAAGGTCAACAAGGCCAACCGTGGTGGCGGCGGCGGTGGAGGCTTCGGTTCCTCCGGCGGATCGGGCGGCGGACGTCCGCAATCCAATACCGGCGGAGATGATCCGTGGGGCAGCGCGCCGCAGGCGTCCGGCTCCTTCGGAGGCTCTGGTGGTGGGAGCGACGAACCCCCGTTCTGATCCGTACCTGATCGGAACATCCAGAAAAGAGCAAACAAATGCCGAAGCCGCCCTTGCGCGACAAGGTAATGAAGAAGAAGATCTGCATCTTCTGCAAAGAGAAGAACACGCAGATCAACTACAAGGACACGACGCTGCTGCGTAAGTACGTCAGCGACCGCGGCAAGATCCGTGCGCGCCGTGTCACCGGCAACTGCGTCCAGCACCAGCGCGACGTTGCCATTGCCGTCAAGAACTCACGTGAGGTGGCGTTGCTGCCTTACGCCACCGTGGCTCGCTAAGGAAAGGGAGGAAAGACATGAAGCTCATCCTCACCGCTGACGTGGACAACCTCGGTGCGCCTGGCGACACCGTCGAGGTCAAGGACGGCTACGGCCGCAACTACCTGCTGCCCCGCGGCCTGGCCATCGTCGCCACCCGTGGCGCCGAGAAGCAGGTCGAAGGCATCCGTCGTGCGCAGGAAGCCCGCGCCGTGCGCGGTCTCGACCACGCCAAGGAGCTCAAGGCCGCCATCGAGGGCATCGAGAACATCTCGCTGACGGTCAAGACCGCCGGTGACTCGGGCAAGCTCTTCGGTTCGGTTACCGCCGCCGACGTCGCCGCTGCCATCAAGGCTGCCGGTGGACCCGTCGTCGACAAGCGCAGCCTGGAGCTGCCGAAGGCTCACATCAAGGCGACCGGCAAGCACGCCGTCGTCGTGAACCTGCACCCCGACGTGGTTGCGAAGTTCCACCTGAACGTCGTCGGCGCCTAGTCGACCCGTTCACACACAGGCCCCCCGGACGCCTTGGCGTGCGGGGGGCCTGCGCTTGTCGATTCCGGCTCTCAGCCGCCCTCTCCGGCCCGTTTTCGCGGGTGTGAAGCATGCAGAGGAGCGGCTTCCAGGTGTGTCTGGAAGTTAGCCGCCCGCGCCGGAGATCTGTGAGGTGAATCATATTGCCACCCGGGGGCGACCAACTCAACACGCCCGAGTCGTCAATGCGAAAGACACGCCGAACGGGTTTTCATCCACAGTTGTGAGAATCCAAAAAATGGCTCTGAGCTGGGTACTTGGGATTGTGATATGCACTTATCCTCAGGTTGTCCCCATGGGGTTAACAAACGTACCCAGCGGTTTACACAATTTGTCCCCAGCTGTGTACACAGGCTGGTTTGAACACCGGGTAGCTAATCCCTAACGTCGTCCCGGCGTGTCTCGCGATCACGACGCCGGCTGCCAGGAAGAGCCTGCGAAGGTTGTCGGTGGGGGCGAGTACAAAGAGTTCGTAGCACCAACACCGGGAAGCTTTTCCCGGGGCGGCGCAACAGTGATGGGGAAGGTCGGTCGAGTGGCTGTAGTAGACGATCGGGGCCATTCCGAATACCCGGGTCCGCCCGACGCGGAGCCCGGTGAAGAGTTCGGTCGGCAGCCCCCGCAGGACATGGCGGCGGAGCAGTCGGTGCTCGGCGGCATGCTCCTCAGCAAGGACGCCATCGCAGACGTGCTCGAGGTGCTCCGTCCCGGCGACTTCTACCGTCCCGCGCATCAGTCGGTGTACGACGTGATCCTGGACCTCTACAGTCGCGGTGAGCCCGCCGACCCGGTGACGGTGTCCGCGGAACTGGATCGCCGCGGTGAGCTCCGTCGCATCGGCGGCGCGCCCTACCTGGTGACGCTCACCCAGACGGTGCCCACCGCCGCCAACGCCGGCTACTACGCCGAGATCGTGGCGGAGAAGGCCATCCTGCGTCGCCTCGTCGACGCAGGCACCCGCATCGTCCAGTACGGCTACACCGGAGCCGACGGACAGGACGTCGCCGAGGTCGTCGACCGTGCGCAGGCCGAGATCTTCGAGGTCACCGAACGCCGCACCACCGAGGACTTCGTCCCCCTCGAGGAGCTCCTGCAGCCCACGATGGACGAGATCGACTCCATCGCCAGCCGCGGCGGCATCTCCCTCGGCGTCCCCACCGGCTTCGTCGAACTCGACGAGATCACCAACGGCCTCCACCCCGGGCAGATGATCATCGTCGCGGCGCGGCCCGGTGTAGGTAAGGCGCTCGCCCTCGACACTCCCCTGGCCACGCCCACCGGCTGGACCACCATGGGTGACGTCCAGGTCGGCGACCACCTCATCGACGCCGACGGCAAGCCCACCCGCGTCGTTGCCGCCACCGACGTCATGGTCGGCCGGCCCTGCTACGAGGTGGAGTTCTCCGACGGCACCGTCCTCGTCGCCGACGAGCAGCATCAGTGGTTGACGGGCGTCGACGGGCGGGGCGCCGTGCGCACCACCGCTCAGATCGCCGGATCGATCGACCTCGGGCACAAGGTCGCGCACACACGCGCGTTGCAGCTGCCGACGTCGACCGTGCACGTCGACCCCTACGCCCTGGGCGCCTCGCTCACTGTCGGGGGCAAGCGAATCCCGGCGGAACTGTTGCGTGGGTCGGAATCGGAGCGTCGCGAGTTGCTGGCCGGCCTGCTCGATGCCGCAGGGTCGGTCGCCGACGACGGCGCGGTGCGGTTCCAGACCGGGAATCCCCCGTTGTCGCAGGATCTCGCCGAACTCGTCGTCAGCCTGGGATACGACTGCCGTCCGATCGACGGCGGGGTCACGTTCTACGCCGACGACGAGGTGTTCCAGCTTCATCGGAAGGCCATCCAGCACAAGGAACTTCGCGGCGAGGTGAGTGGTTTCCGCCGCATCGTCGCGGTACGTCCGATCGACAGTGTCGCAGTGCGGTGCGTCGAGGTCGACAATGCCGACCATCTGTATCTGGCGGGTCGTTCGATGGTGCCCACCCACAACTCCACGCTCGGCATGGACTTCCTGCGTTCCTGCTCGGTGAAGCACGGCATGGCCAGCGTCATGTTCTCCCTCGAGATGAGCAAGACCGAGATCGTCATGCGTCTGCTGTCGGCGGAGGCGAAGATCAAACTCGGCGACATGCGCTCCGGCAAGATGACCGACGACGACTGGACGAAACTCGCTCGCCGTATGAGTGAGATCAGTGAGGCGCCGCTGTTCATCGACGACTCCCCCAACCTGACCATGATGGAGATCCGTGCAAAAGCGCGGCGGCTCAAGCAGAAACACGACATCAAACTGATCGTCATCGACTACCTGCAGCTGATGAGCTCGGGTAAGAAGGTTGAGTCGCGTCAGCAGGAAGTCTCCGAATTCTCCCGAAGCCTCAAGCTCTTGGCGAAGGAACTCGAAGTTCCCGTGGTCGCGATCTGCCAGCTGAACCGTGGTCCCGAGCAGCGGCAAGATAAGCGCCCGCAGGTTGCTGACCTGCGTGAATCGGGATCGCTCGAGCAGGATGCCGACATGGTGATCCTCCTTTACCGCCCCGACGCGACCGAACGCGACGACCCCCGCGGCGGCGAGGCCGACCTCATCCTCGGCAAGCACCGAAACGGCCCGACCGCGACGATCACTGTGGCGCACCAGCTTCACCTGTCCAAGTTCGTGGACATGGCGAGAGGTTAGGCAGCAGCCATCTGAGGCGCCGCCCTCCGTTGCAGAGAGAATGAGGGCGGTCCACTGCGCTGAACCGGTAATCCGCGACATCGCCCCACGTGGCCTAGCCCTCTGCGTTTCCGACATGGTCGACGACGAGCGATTCGGCTCGGCGGCGGGCGGGGGTGCGCGCGGAGTCGTGCTCACGGGCGGGGGTCGACATGTCCGACTCCGGTGCAGCGACTGCCTGTGGTCTGTGAGAAGCCGGCCACATCTGTTCCGGGTAGGCGAAAACGGGGTCGTGCGGTACCCCCGGAACCGCCACCCAGGGGTGATCTTCCACCCCCTGTCGGGTCGCCGATCACCCCCTCGGGGGTGTTATCGAACGGCGGCTTCCGGCGAAAACTAGTGGTCGTCCGAGAACCACCCCCGAACTTCAGGAGCCACAGAATGTCCTCGATCACAACACGCACCGCAGCCTCAGCAGCGATCGGCGTCGCCCTCGGCTTCGGTGCCGTGCTGGCCCAGGGCGCCACCGCCGCCGCCGCACCCGCGGATGGCGCCGCCCCGCAGGTCCCGTACACCGTCCAGGTGCGCGACCGCATCGGATGCGCCAACGCGTGGCCCATGGTCGCCTGCGATGCCCCCGACGAGGACGTTCCCGAGCAGGTCGAACTCTACGAACCGGGCACCACACTCACCGAGCCGGGCGGCGTCGACCTCTTCGGGTCCTCCAGCGCCCCGTACCACGCCGCGAACTACCCCCTCGAACCCGACGACGGCGTGATCTCCCATTCCCTCGACCCCGACATGCCCTGGATGTGACCACCGCCGGCTCCGGCGCCGAGTTCCCCCCGCCGCCGGAGCCCATCTGTGACGCGACGCCGAGAGTGTCCGCCGGTACGTCGACCCTGCCGAAGATGCACACAACGGGGTGACCGGGGTCGCCATCCTCAGGGACCGCCGCTCCGTTACCGGGAATTCTTCTCGGCGACCGCGGTCGCCGGGTGCACGGCGATCAGGCCGAGACCTTCGCGTCGCTTGCACAGCCGCGCCAACTCCCGATACGCGGCCTCACCGAGCAACTCGGTGAGCTCCGGCGCATACGACTCCCACACCGCCTTGGCTCCGACATGCGCATCCGGCGAGCCGGAGCAGTACCAGTCCAGATCCGATCCGCCCTCACCCCAACCGCGGCGGTCGTACTCGGTGATCGTCGTCTTCAGGACCTGCTCACCGTCGGGTCGCTCCACCCATTCGTGGGTCCGCCGGATCGGCAGCTGCCAGCACACGTCCGGCTTCACCTCGAGCGGCTCGATCCCACGCCGCAGYGCCATCGAATGCAACGCGCACCCGATCCCACCCTCGAAGCCGGGACGGTTGAGGAAGATGCACGCGCCCTTGTAGCGGCGGGTACGCAGCGCCGGCTYGTCCTCGAGCTCATCCTCCTCGATGTACCCCKKCTYCCCGAGACCCTCCTTCCTGAACTGCCAATCCTCAGGTCTGAGCAGCTTCACCGACTCGTGCAACCTCTCGACATCYTCCTCGTCGGTCAAGAACGCGCCGTGCGAGCAGCAGCCGTCGTCGGGTCGGCCCGCGATGATGCCCTGGCAGGCCGGGGTGCCGAACACACAGGTCCAGYGYGAGAGCAGCCACGTCATGTCCGCGGCGATGAGATGCTCGGCGTCGTCGGGATCGAGGAACTCGACCCATTCCCGAGCGAAGTCGAGCGCAACCTCGGGGCTGGGCGCCATCTTGTGCGCACGCCGCGCACTACCTGCTGTCACAAACCCCCACGCTAGCCAACCCACATAACAGCCAAGGACTGATCCGATCCCCGTCCGGGATCAAACAATGCCGCCACGAATCGCGCCGATACGCCAGGGAGACCACCGCTGCGATAGACGACCGATCAACCCCAGCACCATTGCCGCACAACGGACAACCGTTGATGGGCACAGCCCACAACGTCTGGCGCCCGCGCCCCGTGGAGCGTCGGCCGTTGCCTCAACAGATGAACCCACCTCTGAAGCCGCCATTAGCGGTCACCGTCGGCAACGCACGCGCGACAATAGGTCAATGACCGAGCTGCAGATCCGCGAGGCGACGCCGGACGATGCCCAGATGTGTGGGCGAATCATGTTCGACGCCTTCGAGGCGCTCGCCACGCGCCATCACTTTCCGATCGAAGCGGGCACACCCGAACTCGCCGACTTCCAGATCAAGGCGATGCTGGACACCGACGGCATCTACGGCCTGGTTGCCGAGCGTGACGGCCACATCGTCGGCAGTGCCCTACAGGACGAGCGCGGAAAGATCGTCGGCATCGGACCCGTCAGTGTCGACCCGGTGGCATCGGACGCGGGGGCGGGCCGTGCGCTGATGAATGCTCTGCTCGAGCGATCGCGAGAGCGTGAGGTCGCGGGCGTGCGGCTGGTACAGACGACGTACAACTATCGGTCCTTCTCCCTGTACGCCAAGCTCGGCTTTGCCGTCCGTGAGCTGTTGTCCGTCTTCCAGGGAACAGCACATGGGTCCGCGATACCCGGCGCAGTCGTACGTGCAGCGACACCGGACGACATCGCCGCCTGCGACGAGATCTGTCGGCAGGTGCACGGCCACGACCGCCACGGCGAGCTGCAGCAGTGGGTCGGTGCCGGAACCGCCCGCGTGGTCGAGCGTGGCGGCCGGATCACCGGCTATGCGACGGGTTTCGGCTACATCTGGCATGCGGTTGGCCAGGCCGACGACGACGTCATCGCACTGCTGGCCGGCGCCGACGAGTTCACCGGACTCGGGTTCCTCGTGCCCTCACGCAATACCCGCCTCATGGCCTGGTGCTTCGATGCCGGGCTGCAGCTCGTCCAGCAGTCGACGCTGATGACGACCGGGCTCTACAACGAGCCGCAAGGCGCGTGGCTGCCGTCGATCGGCTACTAGTGGCCCAGGAGTCGACCGGGGCGGCCGTTCCAGTCGTATCGAAATGCGCGAATCCCCGCGGGCCGCGCGACAGCTCAAAAGATATGATGGGAATGGACTCGCAATCGGGCTGCCTTGGAGCGCCACACTGAGCGGGCATCCGGGGCAACCGAGGCGGTCACGTACAACAGCAGCGCGACACGGCACGATGCTGGCTCACGATCAACGCGCGAACGGCGTCACTCGCGGGGTGCCGTATCCGACGGCTTCAATTCATGCCGATGGAGCACCGACAATGAACACAACCACGAAGGCACGCACGAAAAGCCTTCTGATCAGGCTAGCGGTGGCCGGATCGATCGTCACGTTACCGGCGGGACTCGCCGCCGCACCCGCGGTGGCCTCGGTCGCCGCACCCGCGGTGGCGTCCGCCGCCGCATCGACCGCCCCGCCGGGGCAGGACCCGTGCGATCCCAACAACAACTGGCTGCTGCCGCCGGACCAAATTCAGCAGCAGATGAAYATGTGCGGCAACAATGGCGGCCAAATGCAACGGGAYCGGAACCGCGAGCAAAATAACCCGCCGGCACCCTTCAGGATGTCTCCGCCGCCGATGTTCGGCTCCTCCTGACGCGGACACCCACCCCGCGGTTCCGGCGCGACCCGGCCCACGAACGCCTGGCGGCTCGCGGGCAGCGGACTCTCGCGCGCGAAACGCGGGGTCTCACGCCAAGGCACAGGAGGGCGTCCCGGCGGGCTGACAGTTGATCCCCCGCCTGCGGACAGCTGATCTCCCTGTCCGCGATCAGGTGATCTCCATCGAGGCGCGTCCGACGCGCGCCAGCCCATCCTCGAGATCTGAGGCGATGCACCAAGCCCGCGGACCGACTAGAGGCGAGCGGCGGCGAACTGTGCAGCCGCAATGGTCATCCCGTTCACGGGATACAACGCGTGCACGGCATTGGGGCGCCCCAGAGGGGCACCATCGCAGATGTTGTCGCCGGGAGCGCACAAATCGATTGCCTTAGGACCGTACAGCGGCCCGACAACGATCGGCGGACTGCCTGCATCACGCATAAACCGCTCCGACGGTTTTCCGAAGAAGACGACCGCGGCAACGTGGCTCGCCACATCCGGCGATAACGGCCCGGGTAGGCCTAACTCCGTGGGTAATCCGGCTGGATTTCCGTCTGCGGTGACAAACCCTGCCACAGCCGCACCTTGAGAGTAACCGCCCACTACCATCCTCGTGCCGGGGCAATTTGTCGCCATGAACTGAATCCGAGAATGCATGTCCCGCATCCCGTCGACGAAGGTGCGGACAAACGCTTGCCGATCATCAAAATTGCTACCGGCAGGGTAGTTGACGGCGTACACCCCGATCGACCGCGCGCCCGCGAACAAGCGCAGTGATTCGACGAATGAAAGTCCTGTGATGCCCACGCCATCCGGTTGATCCGTACCACGGGCGAACGCCACCTCGACATCGGGACATGGCTGGGCGGACGCGAGCGGGGGTTCGACGGGTACGACAAGCAGCGCCGCAAACGCCAGCATCGCCGTACACAGGAATCGAGCGAGCGTGCGTGTCGCCATGAGGTAAACACTACATTCAGTCCCGACCCGATCAAGCTTCCTTTGCCGACTCGGGAACCGTTCGCCACCGACCGGTCGATTACCACACGTCCAGTGCACACCCGGTCCCCCGAGCCCGGCCCCACCCTCGGCGACAATCCCGCAGTGCCACCCGGTCAGACGGTGAAGAATTCGCTCAGGCCCATGCTGTGGAGTGCGCGGCGGTAGGCGACGGAGCCTGCGGTCGGCGGGTGCGACGGAGTGATGCACATGCTCGCTGCCCTCGATTTGTGTAGCGGCAGACTGTATTACCGGATCAGGCCGCGTAAGCGATCGGGCGAGTTCCTCGATTTTCTGAAGTATCTTCGCGCCTGTTGGACCGGGGAGAAGTTGTATGTGGTGCTCGATAACTTCTCCCCGCACCGACATCCGGCCGTGCGTCGGTGGCCGGCAACGATGTCGAACTCGTGTTCTTACCGACCTACGGGTCGTGGTTGAACTGGATCGAGTCTTCGGTTCACGGCGTTGCGGTACTTCGCGGTGAACGGCACCGATCACCGCAGTCATGCAGGGCCGAACGCAGCGATCGGGGCGTACATGCGGGGCGCAATGCTCGTGCCGAACCGAAAACTCGGTTTGCTCCTGATCCGGTCGTGAGTCACCGATCCGGTCGTGGACCGAGTACCGACTTTGTCGGGCCCCGATTGCTTGACGAACCACCAGATCGGGAACCTACAGCAGCAAGCAGTCGGCAGCTTGCCTGCTTGCTGCCGCCGCACTCCCCTCCTCCTCACTCGGCCTGTTGCCTGCCGGCGTCTCGTCCCACCGGACGTTTCGGCGACCGGCTTGTCGGCCCGACGAAACGCTTCCATATGATGTGTGCGTCGGGCGCGCCGGTGTCCGCGAGTCGCGAAACCGGGTCCGGTGATCCAGGTCACCGCTGGTGGAGCGGTTGCGCTCGCCGGCATCCGACGCAAGGACACGCCACATGAGCCGGGAAGGCAGACAAGCGCAGTGAGCACAGTGGAACTGGCCCAGTGGAACTCCGAGGAAGCTCTCGCGGAGGCAATGATCCCGATCATCGGCGGTCTACACCGTAGACACTCGGTGACCATTCTGCTTCACAGTCGCTCCCTGGTGAACAAATCGGTCATCAGTATCCTGCGAACCCATCGGTTCGCCCGGCAGATCAGCGGCGATGAACTGTCGGTCGAGGAGACGTTCCCCTTCCTCGAAGCGCTCACTCACCTCGATCTTCGGCCCTCGAAGATCGACCTCGGACTGCTGGTGATGGCCTATCGCGCCAACGGTGACGGAGCATCGGTCCCGGAGTTCGTTGCACGGAGCCTCGCCGACCTGGTCGGCGGCGCCCAGACGAGCCCCGCGCAGCCGCAGGACGTGGTCCTGTACGGATTCGGGCGTATCGGTCGCCTCGTCGCTCGACTGCTCATCGAGAAGGCCGGCTCGGGCAATGGGCTGAACCTGCGTGCCGTGGTGGTCCGCAAGGGTGGCAGCGACGATCTGACCAAACGCGCATCGTTGCTGCGCCGTGACTCCGTCCACGGGCAGTTCAACGGCACGATCAAGGTCGACACCGACAACAACACGCTGATCGCCAACGGCAACGTCATCAAGTTCATATACAGCAACGACCCGGAGAGCCTCGACTACACCGAGCACGGCATCGACAACGCCATCCTGATCGACAACACCGGAATCTGGCGCGACCGCGACGGACTGTCGAAGCACCTCCGCCCCGGCGTCGCGAAGGTGGTGCTCACCGCACCCGGCAAGGGAGACGTCCCGAACATCGTGCACGGCGTCAATCACCGCGACCTCGACCCGAACGAGCAGATCGTGTCGTGCGCATCCTGCACCACCAATGCCATCGTCCCGCCGCTGAAGACGATGGACGACGAATTCGGTGTGTCGCGAGGCCACGTCGAGACCGTGCACTCGTTCACCAACGACCAGAACCTCTTGGACAACTACCACAAGGCCGACCGTCGTGGTCGTTCGGCGCCGTTCAACCTCGTGCTCACCGAGACCGGCGCCGCGTCGGCGGTCGCCAAGGCGCTCCCCGAGCTGAAGGCCAAGATCACTGGCAACTCGATTCGCGTTCCCACTCCGGACGTGTCCGTCGCCATCCTCCACCTTCAGCTGGGTCGGGAGACCACCAAGGAGGAGGTGCTCGAGCATCTCAGCCAGGAGTCGCTCACCGGAGCGCTGAGCCGGAACCTCGACTACACCGCTGCAACCGATGCCGTGTCCAGTGACTTCATCGGTTCGCGCGCCGCGTGCATCGTCGACGCGAATGCGACGATCGTCGACGGCGACACCGCCATCCTCTACGTCTGGTATGACAACGAGTTCGGATACTCGTGCCAGGTGGTGCGCACTGTCCAGTACCTGTCCGGTGTGGAGTACCCCATCTACCCCGCGGTCGACGCCGCTGATGCGATGTCCGTGGGCTGACCGGCGGTACCGTAGGTTTGCGACGCCCGGGCCGAGCAGTGGCTGCTCTCCCGGGCGTCGTCGTGTATTCGGTGGGCCTCGCCGCTGAAGGCTCATCGTTCGTATGGTTCTCGACGTTGAAATTTCCGGCACCGAGGCCCGTCGATCCCGAAACCCGCAGCAGCAAGTCAAGCACCAGTAGCCGAAGCCGTAGTTCGAGCGGCGGCGCCATTGCTCTTGGGGTGGCGCCGCCGCTGTGATTGCGAGCGCTTCAGCACGTGGCGAACTCGCGTGGGAATTCGGAGTGCGTCGTCGGTTCTGTACTCGGAGTTTCCTTTTTCGCAGCGTTGTAAATCGTCTCGCCACCGTGTGGCCGCTGAATCGCGAAACATGTTGTAGCAACAAGCAATTAATCGACTCAGGATGCTTGTCATGGACGACCATCGCGGCGTCGACGAGCCGTCGCCTGGTCGACGATGTCGCGATGCTACTGCTGCGGCTCGGTGTTCACGGCCGGATCAAACGGGTCCGTAAGAAGGGCTATCGTGATTGCTGGCACCTGACCATTGCCGGCTCCCAGAACCAGACGCAGTTTCTCTCCGTGGCGGGTGTTCATGGCGCGAGGGGCGAAGCTGCGCGAAGGGTGCGGCCAGCCCGCCATCTGCAATCTGCGGGAGGGGTTCGGTAATCCTGCGCCGCGAGACCGCTTCCTATCGGGATAGTTGCGTCGAGTCGGTTCTGCGGGGTTCGTCCTGCCTGATGGTCGAGATCCATGGTCGGGACGAGCATCGCGGCGGGTCAGCCGACGAGACCGGGCTATGGCTGCCGGGAACCTCACCCGAGCGCGCTTCTCACGCCAACCGTTTCGACGCCGTGGACCGATGGGTGGGCTGGGCGACGCTCTGATACCCACTGATAACCGGGTCGTGCACCGCGGCCGACGGGTGTTGCCATGCCGGCGTCGGCATAGGGGAACTGCCCGATTTGGGCGGAACCGGACAGTTCTGTCGACAGGCGCTCGGGCTACTGCGCAACCGGGGAATGTGGCACCGCACGGCGATTGTCATCATGTCGGGCCCTCGGCTGGAGCGAATTTTCCCAGTTCAAGGGATCTTTTCAAGATGATCTTGCAGCAAAACGTTGACGTGGCCGCCATCACAGTGAAAGATGCTCATATGAAACTTTAATTCGAATCTTTTATTGGCGGATGAGGAACGCATCCGTTCCTCATGGCTCCCCTCGGTAGAACTCCCCGTGGATCGCGCTTCGGAATCCACGACAATCACCCACTGCGGAAGGCAAGTTTCATGACCCAGACTGTCGCGTCGACCCCCACCCAGGTCCGTCGCGGTGACGGCACCTCACTCGTGTCGGCCGAAGACTTTGCACCTCGCAGGCACTTCATCGCAGGCGAGTTTGTCACCGGCGCTAGCGGTGCATCCATCGACGTCGTCAACCCGGCTGACGGCTCGGTGCTCACCACGGTTCTCGAAGGCACCGCCGACGACGTCGACAAGGCGGTCGACGCAGCCCTTGCCGCGAAAGCCGGCTGGGCGCGGCTGGTCCCGAAGGAACGCGCCGAGATCCTGCACAAGATCGCCGATCGCCTCGCCGGCAACGCAGACCTCCTCGCCCGGCTCGAATCGGCGAACACCGGTAAGCCGCTGATGGTTTCGCAGGACGATGTCTCCGGATCGATCGATACGTTCCGGTTCATGGCGGGGGCGTCCCGGGCCATCACCTCCCAGGCTGCCGCGGACTATGCCGAAGGGCACCTGTCGGTCATCCTCCGTGAACCCCTGGGTGTCGTCGGTGTCGTCACGCCCTGGAACTACCCGCTGCTGATGGCGGCGTGGAAGATCGCCCCCATCCTCGCCGCCGGCAACACTATGGTCATCAAGCCGTCCGAGCAGACGCCGCTGACCACCCTCAAGTTCGCCGAACTGGTCGCGGACCTGCTTCCCGCCGGTGTGTTCAACGTCGTCACCGGCTACGGTCCCGTCGTCGGAAACCGGCTGTCCGGGCATCCCCAGATCGACATGATCGCCCTGACCGGATCCGTCGGCAGTGGAAAGGCGGTGGCGCAGAAGGCAGCCGAATCCCTCAAACGCGTGCACCTCGAACTCGGCGGCAAGGCGCCGGTCATAGTCTTCGACGACGCCAACCTCGAGGAGGCCGCGACGTCCCTGCGCGCGGCCGGCTACTGGAACTCCGGCCAGGAATGTGGCGCGGGATGCCGGGTGCTGGTGCACGAATCGGTTGCCGAAGAATTCACCGAGCACCTGGTCCGCGAGGTCGGATCACTGGTCGTCGGCGAGCCCGGCGCCGGTGACGACATCGAGATCGGCCCCCTGGTTTCGAAGGCGCACTTCGATCGGGTTTCCGGATTCCTCACGCGGGCAAGCGAACAGGGTATCCGTGCCGCACTCGGCGGCGCCCCGATCGACGGCCCCGGCTACTTCGTGCCGCCCACCGTCCTGGTCGACGTTCCCGACGGAGCCGAATGCTCCCGGGAAGAGATCTTCGGCCCCGTCGTCACCGTCGAAACCTTCACCGACGAGAACAACGCCATCGACCGCGCCAACGACGTGCCCTACGGTCTCGCCGCCTCGGTGTGGACCGAAAACGCCCGCCGCAGTCACGACCTGCCCGCCCGACTCGACTTCGGGACGGTCTGGGTCAACTCCCACCTCGTCCTGGCCAACGAAGTGCCGTGGGGCGGTTTCAAGGGGTCCGGCTACGGCCGCGACCTGTCGATCTACGCACTCGACGACTACTCCCGCACCAAGCACGTGATGCACAACCACAACCGCTGACCATCCCCGATAGTCCACCCACACCTCTCGAGTAAAGGTTCACACAGACATGCCTACCAAGCTCTACGCCACCCCGCCGATCCCRTACGTCACCGAGAAGCCGTGGACGAACTGGGGCGGCAACCAGGCCTGTACGCCCGCATTCACGGTCCGCCCGAAGAACGAGCAGGAGGTCCTCGACGTCGTCCGCTTCGCAATCCGTGAGGGTTTGCCCGTCCGCGCCGTCGGCGCCGGCCACTCCTTTACCCCGATCGTGCAGACCGGCGGTGTGCTCATCGACACCGAACTGCTTACCGGCGTGACCGGAACCGACACCACCAAGAACCGTGCCCGCGTCCTCGGCGGCACCCGTATCAGCGACATGGGCGCACCCCTGTGGGACGCCGGGCTGTCCCTGTCGAACCAGGGCGATATCGACAAGCAGTCGATCTCCGGTGCCATCGCGACCGCCACCCACGGCTCCGGCATCAACCTGGGCAGTTTCTCCTCCCGTCTCCGCTGGGCCCGAATCATCAACGGCCACGGCGAGGTTGTCGAAGTAGACGAGAACGATCTGAACACCCTGCGCGCCGCCCAGGTCGCGATCGGCACTCTCGGCATCATGACCGAGGTCGAACTCGAGGTGTCGCCGCGCTACCACATCAAGGAAGAGATCACCTTCCCGACGTGGGACGAGACCAAAGCCGGGTGGGACCAGAACATCGCCGACTACCGGCACTACTCGTTCATCTGGTGCCAGGCCGACGACTCGGCCGCTCTGTACGAACTGCCCACCCCGGCCGGTGAATCGATGGTCAACCGCACCTACACCAAGAAGTACGTCGCCGCGAACCTCGACGAGGCCGGCGAGATCGTCACCACCGAGAACCGTCGCGCCGACCGGGCATACAAGATCTACGCCGGCGGGTACATGATCCCCTTCCACGAACTCGAGTACTACGTATCCGCCGAAAAGGGCTTGGCCGCAGTCGAAGCCGTGCAGAACCTGTTGACGACCAAGCACACCGCCGAGCGCTACCCGATCGAGGTCCGCTGGGTCCAGGGCGACGACGCCTACTTGTCCCCGTTCTACAAGCGCGACACGACCGTGCTGTCGGTCTCCGGCGCCCCCGGCACGGACTACTGGCCCTACCTACGCGACCTCGACGCGCTTCTCGAGGACTTCGATGCCCGCCCGCACTGGGGCAAGATCCACTTCCTCACCCGCGACCGCATCGAGAAGATGTACCCCGAATACGACAAGTTCGTCGCCGTGCGCCGAGAGTTCGACCCCGACGGCGTCTTCCTCAACGACAATCTGCGTTCCCTCGTAGGCTAACCGGACGGATGACTACGTCATGACCACTACGCAACCGTCACACCATGGTTCCGACGAGGGCGGCGTCGACGAGTACGGCTACAACCAGAAGCTCGACCGAAGCATCGGCAAGTTCGCCAGCTTTGCCGCCGGCGTCAGCTACATCTCGATCCTGACCGGTGTCTTCGGGCTCTTCTACGTCGGCTTCGGCACCGGCGGCCCGGCCTACGCCTGGTCGTGGCCGATGGTCTTCGTCGGCCAGCTCATGGTCGCGCTCTGTTTCGCCGAGCTCGCCAGCCGCTACCCGGTCGCCGGGTCGGTCTACAACTGGGCGAAAAAGCTTGCCTCACCGACCACATCGTGGATGGCGGGCTGGCTGCTACTGACCTCCTCGATCGTGACCGTCGGCGCGGTCGCGCTGGCGTACCAGATCACGCTCCCGCAGATCTGGTCCGGTTTCCAGATCGTCGGCGACGGCACCGGCGAACACGACTTCTCCCTCAACGGTGTGCTGCTGGCCGGGGCGCTGATCGTGTTCACCACCCTGGTGAACGCGTTCGGAGTCAAGTTGACCGCGCTGATCAACAGCGTGGGTGTGTTCGTCGAGCTGATCGCGGCGGTGCTGCTGGTGATCATCCTCGGTGTGCACGTCGTCCGGGGACCCGGTGTACTCCTCGAGACACACGGACTGGGAGAAGGCCACTCGCTCGGCTACTTCGGGGTATTCCTGGTCGCGTCCCTCGCCTCGGCGTGGGTCATGTACGGATTCGACACGGCGAGCTCGCTCGGCGAAGAGACCAAAGACCCGAAGAAGACCGCGCCCCGCGCGATCATCCGGGCCATCACCGCCTCGTTCCTGCTCGGTGGCGCCATCTTGTTCTTCGGCATCCTCGCCGCACCCGATCTGAGCGATCCGCAGCTGGGATCGCCGTCCGGTGGTCTGCAGTACGTGATCCTCTCGCTGCTCGGTGGGACCCTGGGCAAGCTGTTCCTGATCTGCATTGCGGTGGCAATCACAGTGTGCACGTTGGCTATTCAAGCTGCCGCGGTGCGCATGGTGTTCGCCATGGCGCGGGACAATAATCTGCCGTGCGGTCGCTGGCTCGCTCACGTGCACCCCGAGCGTAAGACGCCGGCGAATGCGTCGATCACCGTCGGTGTGCTGGCAATTGCGATCTTGGTGCTGATGATCACCCAGCCGCAGATCTACGTCGTGCTCTCGGCGATCGGCATCGTCCTGATCTACGCGGCGTACCTGCTGGTCACCGGTCCGATGCTGCGGAACCGGTTGCGGGGCCGGTGGCCGCTGCCGGGCGCACCCGCACAGGACGAGTTCTCGCTCGGACGGCCCCTCGGCCTGGTGGTCAACGCCATCGCTGTGGTCTGGGGTGCCGCCATGATCGTGAATCTGGTCTGGCCTCGCGCCGAGGTCTACAACCCCGCCGCGCCGTTCCACTGGTACCTGCAGTGGTCGGGAGTTCTGATTCCGGCGCTGCTCACCGTGGGTGGCCTGGTGCTCTACCGGGTACGGATCCGGCACCGGACCGGGATTCTGGCAGAGCACGCCGCGGTCGTCACGCCCGCCTCGAGCGGGCCGGCCTCGCAGGCACCGTTAGAAACGGACCTGTCCGAGCCCAGCGACGTCGACCCGGTCGAACCCGTGCAGCGGGTCTGAGTCACGGCGCCGTGTGGGAGCGGAACGTGGGGGTCGCGGTGCCATCGGTCGGTGGCACCGCCGCCTCCGCGATCGAAGCAAGTCGACATGGGTGTGCAGGTACATTCCCCGTGTACAGGATCGGCGATGATGGTGGTGGGAGCGCAGACGTGAACGACGAGGAGCTGAACGCACTGCTCGAAACGACCGCTGCCGCGATCGGCAAGAGGATCGACGGCCTCTTCCAGTTCGTCGCCGAAGTACGTGCCCGGGTCGACGACGTCGCCGCCCGCGCGGCCGAGCACCGCAAGCCACTCGACCGCACTGCACTCGCCACCATCCGCCCGCTGGTGCAGAACATCCTCCAGCGCGACGAACCGCTCCTCGAAGGGATTGGGGTGGCCGTCGGGCGAGAAGCCCTCGTCGACACCCCGCGATGGCTCGAATGGTGGCGACGAGACACTGCGGACAGCAGTCACTTCGTCCGGCACATTCTCAACCCCGACGCGGTCGGATTCTACGACTACCAGTCACGAGAATGGTTCGTCCACCCGATCGAACAGCAACGCCCCCTGGCTATCGGACCGTACGTCGATGCCGGCGGCATCGAGGTCTGCACGGTTACCTTGACGATGCCTCTGCCGCTCGCCACGGGTGACGTGAGCGTGGTGGGCGGAGACCTGTCCATACCGGCGATGGAACATCTCCTGCTCGAGAGCCTGGGAACCCTGCGCCCGCCGATCGCCTTGGTCGCGGCGAACGACCGTGTCATCGTTTCCAACAGTGCGCGATACGTCACCGGATCCCGCCTGCGGCCCAACACGACAGTGGTGCGCACCGTCCCCGTTCCCTCCCCGGACCCCGAGCGGCTGCGCTGGCGACTACTGGTGCTGGACAACTCATGACTGACCAGGTGTGACTCAGATGCTTCCGGGTTTGTCCTATTCTGAATCAGTGACCGGTCTCGAGCATCTCGACACTCGAGCCCCCTTTGCTCTGGTAGCGCTTCTGCGGACCAGTGAATTCGACGGTGCGAGCAGACCGGATCAGGTCATGCATCAGCTCGAGACCGCAATCGCCGTCGGACTCATCGGGGTCGGCGAACGACTGCCCCCCGAGCGGGAACTTGCTGCGCAGCTCGGCGTGACCATGCTGCAGATCCGCCACGCCCTGGCCACGTTGCGCGACCGCGGTCTGATCGAAACGCGACGCGGACGCGGCGGCGGCAGCATCGTCTGCGATACCTCCGCTGTCAGCCGTGAGGAAGTAGAACGCCGACTGCGTGAACGTAGCACCGAGGAACTGCGAGACCTCGGGGATCTGTCCGGATCGCTGGCCGGAGCGGCGGCCCGGTTCGCTGCCGCCCGGGCCGACGGCCCCGAGATCGACCGTCTCGAGCTGCTCGCCTCTCAGTTCCGCGAAGCCGAGAGCGTACAGGATCTGCGCCGAGCCGACAGCCGTTTCCATATCGGACTGGCGATCGCCGCCCAGTCGCGGCGCCTGGCCACCGCGACGGTGCAGATCCAAGGCGAGCTCGCACCGCTACTGTGGGCGCCTTCGGACGTGGGGGTCGACACCACCGATGCCGCCACCGCCCACGCCGCCATTCTCGAAGCCATCACCGACGGCGACGAATTCCGCGCCCAGGAAACGGCCATAGCTCACGGCGCACACGAGACCGAATTGCTCATCGAGGCTCGCCTCGAACTGATGATGAATCGGGCACTCGACGGTCGCTGAAGTCTGCCGGTCGCTCATCGCGGGCCCGGATGAACAGGTACTTTATGGCGGCGCTACTGGAATCCCTTTGAGGGGAGCGGGCGTTTGAACGTTTCGGGTATGCGATTGTCCTTCGGCTCCGGTCATCCGACGCGGGTGATCAAGCTGTCGTGGTTCGCGTCGATTATCGCAGTGTCGCGATGGTGGTTCGGACCCTGGCGCGCCGTTGCAGTTCTCGCGGCACGATCAGCCAGTACTTGCGCAGTACGGTGACCTCCTCGGGCAGTATCCGCACCAGCGTCGGGTCCGGGTCGCCGACGTAGAGGGGGAGGGCGGAGACGCCGAGGCCGGCGGCGGTGGCGGTCCACTGGCCGGTGATGTTGTTGGTCTGGATGCGTGTGCGGTGCCCGGGCAGGACTTCGTCGAGGATGCGCAGCGCCGGAACGTCGAGCAGGGAGTCGACGTACCCGATCAGCGGATGGTCGTGCAGGTCGAGGACGTGAGCTGAAGGGTGAGTTCTCCGAGAATGTCGGCCGAGCCGTCGACGGGGTCACCTTCTGCCAACCGCTCGGCGTCGTCGCCGGGATCTCCCCGTTCAACTTCCCCGCCATGGTCCCGATGTGGATGTTCCCCGTCGCCCTCGCCTGCGGGAACACGTTCGTGATGAAGCCGTCCGAGAAGGACCCCACCCTCAGTGTCGAACTTGCCCRGCTGCTCACCGAGGCCGGCCTGCCGGACGGGGTGTTCAACGTCGTGCACGGCGACAAGATCGCCGTCGACGTGCTCGCCCACCAGCAGGTGGAGGCGGTCAGCTTCGTTGGCTCCACCCCGATCGACGAGTCCATCCACAGCACCGCCGCCGCGCAGGGCAAACGCGTTCAGGCCCTCGGCGGGGCGAAGAACCACATGGTGATCATGCCCGACGCCGACCTCGACCAGGCCGTGTCCGCGCTGATGGGGGCCGCCTACGGTTCCGCCGGGGAACGGTGCATGGCGATCTCCGTCGCCGTGCCGGTCGGGGAGGGCACCGCGAACGCGCTGCGCGCGGTTGATCGCCGCCCTGGCCGATCTGAAGGTCGGGCCCGGCACCGACCCCGAGGTGGAGATGGGTCCGCTGGTGACGGGGGTGCGCCGCGACAAGGTCGCCTCCTACATCGACATCGGGGTCGAGGAGGGCGCCGAGCTGGTCGTCGATGGGCGGAAGAGTATTCCGGCGGCCGGTGGGGAGGGGTTCTTCCTCGGCGGCACCCTGTTCGACCACGTCACCCCGACCATGCGGATCTACCTTGAGGAGATCTTCGGGCCGGTGTTGTCCGTCGTGCGCGCCCAATCCTTCGAGGAGGCAATGCAGTTGGTCAACGACCACGAATTCGGCAACGGCCGCCATTTTCACCGCCGACGGTAACACCGCCCGCACCTACCTCGCGCAGTTCAAGGCCGGCATGGTCGGTATCAACGTCCCGATCCCGGTGCCGATGGCGTTCCACTCCTTCGGCGGCTGGAAGCGGTCGCTGTTCGGTGACCACCACATCCACGGCCCCGAGGGCGTCCGGTTCTACACCCGCAACAAGACCGCCACCACCCGCTGGCCCAACGACTCCCAGGTCCGCGCCGACTTTTCCATGCCTACCCATGAGTGACGGAGCGACCGTGACCACCGCCGCTCTCGCCGACACCGTCCGCGCCGAACGGCGCGGCGACATCGGCGTCATCACCCTCGACCGGGTCACGGCCCTCAACGCCCTGAACACCGAGATGGTGGACACCCTCGACATGGTGCTGGCCGAGTGGGAGAACGCCGGCCTTCGGGCCGTGGTGCTCGACAGCGCCAGCCCGAAGGCGTTCTGCGCGGGCGGTGACATCCGCGCCGTTCGGCAGAACAGCCTGGCCGGCGACCCGGAGGCGAGCGAGCGGTTCTTCGCCACCGAGTACCGCCTCAACGCCCGCATCGCCGACTACCCGGTCCCGTTCATTTCGCTCATCGACGGCATCTGCATGGGCGGCGGGATGGGCCTGTCGATTCACGGGACCTTCCGATCGACGAGACCCCCCAATATCGACATCTCGGCGATCCTCAACGGCGCCACCACACCCGAGCAGGAGCGAGCCGTTGCTTTCGCCAGAGACGTGCGATGCGGACTGGCCGACGGTGAATTGCGAACAGGCGAGTAGCACCGCTTCCATCGGGCGTCTCGACTCCCACCGCAACATCGGCCGAATATCGACATTCCAGGATCTTCCGAGGCCGAATATAATCAAGGCTTATGGATAGGCGGCACATCGTGCATTTCCTCGCCGTCGTGGACGAGGGATCCATCTCGGCTGCCGCTCGCAAATTGGGTTTGAGTCAGCCCTCGGTGTCGCAGACGATCCACGAACTCGAGCGGGAGCTGGAGTGCACGCTGTTCACCCGCGGCCGCGGGATGAGCGCGACGTCGAATGGGCGCGCGCTGATCGGACCGGCGCGGTCGGCGTTACGTGCTCTGGACACGGCGCGTTGGGCGATCGAGGACGTCTCGGAGTTGAAGTCCGGCGAACTCGACATCGGCAGTGTCGTCAATCTCGCGGTCGACCCGCTCGTCGATCTGGTGAAGCGATACCGGGCCCGCCATCCGGGAGTGACGATCCACATTCGCCGGGTGCACGTCGGTGCGCGTGGGTTCGACGATCTGGCCCGCGGTCACGTCGAACTGCTCCTGACGGAGTATCCACCGGCGGCGACCGGCTATCAGGAGGTTCCATTCGGGGAGCGCCCGCTCGTCGCCGTGTTCCCGCCGGGCACGCCACTCGCCGATCGTCCGATGAGGATCGAGGAACTGGCCGATCGGGAGGTCATCTCCGCACCCTTTCCCGGTGCCATCGGACGCGCGCACATGAACCGGCTGCTGGCTGCCCGCGGATTGGGCAACTTGGTCCCGGTGCTGGAGACCGCGCATCGGCACGCGGTGATACCGCTCATCCTGGCTGGGGTGGGCGGCACGATTCTGCACGGGACCGAGGCGGATCTCGCGGCGCGGCTCGGCGCCGTCGTTCGGCCGCTGGATGTGAGTCTCCCGACCGGTCATGCGCTGTACTACCGCTCCGACGAACTGTCGCCGGCTGCGCGTGCGTTCGTCGCGCTGGTGCGGGAGTCGACGGTGGCGTGACTCAGCCGGGGCAAGGCATAAGTGGTACCTATGTTTTGTATCGGGTGATTGCGTCTATACCTCTGTGTGGATCGATCGTAGGGTCGAAGGTGCATGGAGGGATGGCCGCGTACCGCGGATGGTCCCCAATGTGCTGCGGGATCGGTGTTCTCACACCGCCGTGCATGCATCTGACCTGAACCCTGCTCGCGATCGGACCCGCTGATGATTCACCGCCCACTCGAAGGAATCCGCGTTGTCGACTTCGGCCAATTCGTCGCCGCGCCCGGCGCATCACAATCTCTCGTCGATCTCGGCGCCGAGGTAATCAAGGTCGAACCGCCGGAGGGTGACTGGGTTCGCTCGGGCACATCGTTCGGTGAATCCATCCTGCGCGCGTACAACCGAGGAAAACGATCGATTGCACTCGATCTCAAAGACTCTCGTGGCCTGGAGGTGGCCGAGCGCCTGGTTTCCGACGCCGACGTCGTCATCCAGAATATGCGTCCAGGTGCGATGGAGGCGCTGGGGCTCGGCCCGGACCGGGTCCGGGAGTTGAACCCGCGTGCCATCTACGCGACGGTCAGCGGCTTCGGTCTCCACGGACCTTCGCGCCACCGGCCCGGACTCGATATCGCGGCGCAGGCCGAAAGCGGGTTGATGGCCATCACCGGTGAGCTCGGCGGGCGGCCGTTGCGGGTGGGAACGACCATCGTGGATGCGGCCACGGCGCACGTACTGACCGAAGCCGTCCTCGCGGCGCTGCTCGAGCGTGAGCGTTTCGGGCGGGTTGCAGCTGTCGAGGTCTCCCTGCTCGAGGTTGCTCTGCACCTACAGTCGGCGGACTGGACCGGCTACTCGATCACCGGGTCGACGCCGTGTCGCCGTGGCAACGGTCAGCCAGGAGTCGCGCCGGCGGCCGATCTGATCGAAACGTCGGATGGGTACATCGTGCTGTCCGGTTACTCGGCGCAGCATTGGCCGCGACTGTGTGAGGTTCTCGGGCGTGCAGATCTCGCCACCGATCCACGCTTCGCCGACAACGAAGCGCGCGTGGCCAATCGCGAAAAGCTCCTGAGCGAGCTGGCGGTCGCTCTCGGTGGCCGCACCAGCGAGGAATGCGTTCAACTGCTGGCGAGCAATGGCCTCGTCGTCGGGGCTGTCCGTAGCTACGATCAGGTGCGCGAATCCGACGATGTCATCGCCGGTGAGATGTTCACCCGTGGAGAGCACTTCGACGGATCAGCATTCGACGTCGTCCGAGTTCCGTTTCGCCTGGGTGGTGAATGCGAGCGAACGATGCGACGCGTGCCTTCCCTCGGCGAGCACTCCGCTGAAATTGTCACCGGAATCGGTTACAGCGCAGAAGAGTTGGACGCACTGTTGCAGGCGGGCGTTCTCTCGTGCAAGGAGTCGAGTGCGGTCGGGACACCGGCATGACAGTGAGACCCAGGACGAACTCGTTGGCCGGTCTTCGCCAGGGCGTCGACCCCGACCCGCGATTCACGTTGGCAAACGAGCGAACCTATCTCGCCTGGATCCGGACTGCGCTGGCACTCATTGCGGCCGCATTGGCGCTCGAAGCGTTCGGGGGAACCGTCGTGCCGACGACGATTCGTCTACCCGCAGCAATCACGATACTGATCGGTGCTGTCCTGGTTGTCGGGTTGGCATTGTGGCGTTGGCTCCGCATCGAGATTGCCCTTCGCCGTCGGCAGAGCTTGCCGCTACCGGGATCGATTGTCGTGGTGGCCCTTCTGGTTGCCGGTGCCGGCGCCGCCGCGATTGTGGTGCTGATCGGGTGACGACCGGACGCGCGACGGACGGCGTGGGTGTGTGATCACCCACGACGACCCGGGACTGCAACCTGAGCGGACCGCGCTCTCGTGGATCCGGACAACCGCGGCGCTGGCCGTACCCACACTGCTGCTGTTGCGGTTGGGTCCCCCCGTCGTCACGGTGCCGGCCGCCGCGACGGTGATCACCTTCTGCTCGGCCACACTTATCCGTTCTCGTGCGGCGCATTCCGGCCGGATCCGGCAACTTCAGCTCGGCGCAGGAACTCCGAGTGTGATGGAGTGCGTGGTTCTCGGGGGATGTGCGATTCTCGTGGCGGTAGCCGGCATCGCGTCGATCGCGGTGTAGTGCGTGTCCTGCGGGCCCGTGTGATCTGTCCAAACCCATAAGCCGATCCGATCGCAGAATGCGCATTCGCGTCTTTGTGTGACGTGCATGGCGCTGATTGATTTGAGTGTGAGTTGAACAAGGGCGCAAAGGAGCCACACATGCGGGACGCAGTCATCGTCGATGCGGTACGGACACCGGTCGGAAAACGCAACGGATCGCTGGCGGAGATTCATCCAGCGGATCTGTCCGCACACGTGTTGAACGCTCTCGTCGAGCGAACGAATATCGATCCGGGTGTCGTCGACGACGTCGTGTGGGGATGCGTGGGTCAGGTCGGGGATCAGGCGAACAACATCGGCAGGAGCGGCGTACTCGCTGCAGGTTGGCCGACATCGGTTCCGGCGACCACAGTGGACCGCCAGTGCGGGTCCAGCCAACAGGCGCTGCACTTCGCCGCGGCGGGCGTGATTGCCGGTCAGTACGACGTTGCGGTCGCCGGTGGAGTGGAGTCGATGTCGCGGGTTCCCATGGGGACCAGTCGCCACACGGGACAGCCGTTTGGACAGACCGTGCTGGACCGATTCGGAGTCGAGGCGTTCAACCAGGGCATCGGCGCCGAGATGATTGCCGAAAAATGGGCGCTCTCGCGCCGGCGACTCGACGAGTTCGCCGCAGACTCGCACGAGAAAGCCGCCGCTGCGACCGATTCGGGCGCGTTCACCGGCCAGGTCGCCGCTCTGCCCGGCGTGTTGGACTCGGACGAGGGCATTCGGCGCGGTACCACCGCCGACACACTTGCCGGACTGAAGACGTCCTTCAAAGCGGACGGAGCGATCCACGCCGGCAACGCCTCGCAGATCTCGGACGGTGCCGGAGCCCTGCTGGTGACCACGACCGAGAAGGCACGTCAGCTCGGTCTGACACCGATCGCCCGAATCCACACCGCCGTGACAGTGGGTGACGATCCGGTGATCATGCTGACCGGACCGATCCCGGCGACCGCGAAGGTCCTCGAGCGCTCCGGATTGTCGATCGCCGACATCGGCGCATTCGAGGTCAACGAAGCATTCGCCTCGGTGCCTCTGGCCTGGCTCGCGGAGACGGGAGCCGACCCGGCCCTGGTGAACCCGCTGGGCGGCGCGATCGCCGTCGGCCATCCTCTCGGCGGCTCCGGTGCCGTTCTGATGACGAGGCTGGTGCATCACATGCGAGACAACAACATTCGATATGGCTTGCAAACGATGTGTGAGGGCGGCGGCATGGCCAACGCCACGATCGTCGAATTGCTCTGACCACCCGACAGAAGGTGTCTGATTGATATGAAGAGAACCGTATTCAACGAGGACCACGAGACATTCCGCAAAGTGGTCCAGGACTTCCTGGCTCGCGACGTCCAACCGCACTATGAGGCGTGGACCGAGGCGGGCAGGGTCGACAAGACTGTCTTTCACAAAGCCGGCGAGATCGGCATTCCCGGCCTCCAGATACCCGAAGAGTACGGCGGCGCGGGTATCGAGAGCTTCAAATTCAACGCCGTCGTCGCCGAGGAGCTGGCTCGATCCGGCGTCACTCTGGGTGGTCTCGCACTGCAGACCAATGTGCTGCTCCCCTACTTCCTCGAGTACGCAACCGAGGAGCAGCGGCGGCGCTGGCTGCCCGGCATGGCCAGCGGCCACATCGTCGGCGCGATCGCGATGACGGAGCCCGGCACGGGCTCGGACCTGGCGGGCATGGCCACGACCGCACGGCGGGTCGGCGACAATTATGTTCTCAACGGCGCCAAGACCTTCATCACGGGTGGTATCAACTGCGACCTTGTCGTCGTGGTGGCCCGGACCGACAAGGGGGCCGACCGTCGAGACGGGCTGTCCCTGCTGATCGTCGAGGACGGCATGCCCGGGTACGAGCGGGGCCGGAACCTGACGAAGCTGGGTCTGAAAGCGCAGGACACCGCGGAGTTGTCGTTCACCGACGTGCGGGTTCCGGTGGAGAATCTGCTCGGTGAGGAGGGCAAGGCCTTCGGGTACCTCGGGTTCAACCTCCCGCAGGAGCGGCTGTCCACTGCGATCAATGCTCAGGCCAGCGCGGAAACGGCTTTGGATCTGACCGTCGAGTACGTCAAGGAGCGCAAGGCCTTCGGGACAACCATCGGCAGCTTCCAGAACACCAAGTTCGAACTGGCGTCGTGCGCGATCGAAATCGAGGCGGGTCGCGCGATGGTGGACAGGGCGCTCGACGAACTCGACGAGGGCACGCTGACCGCGGCGGACGCGGCGAAGGCCAAGGTCTATTGCACCGAGCTGCAGTCCCGGGTGATCGACCGCTGCCTGCAGTTGCACGGCGGCTACGGGTTCATGATGGAGTACCCGATCGCCCGGATGTATGCGGATGCCCGGGTGACGCGAATCTTCGCCGGTACCACCGAAGTGTGTAAGTCGATTGTCAGCAAGTCGCTGGGTCTGTAGGGGTAGGGAATTCATGCTGAGTACACGATTTACGGAGCTGTTCGGGATCACCCACCCGGTGGTGCAGGGTGGCATGCAGTGGGTCGGGCGTGCCGAACTCGTCGCGGCGGTGGCGAACTCGGGAGCGCTCGGGTTCATCACCGCGTTGACCCAACCCACTCCGGACGCGTTGGCCGCGGAGATCGCCCGCTGTCGCGAGATGACGGACATGCCTTTCGGTGTGAACCTGACGATGCTTCCCTCGATCACTCCGCCGCCGTACGCGGAGTATCGCGACGTGATCATCGACTCCGGTGTGAAGATCGTCGAGACCGCGGGGAACAGTCCGGCAGAGCACATGCCGGCGTTCCTAGCCGCTGGAGTGAAGGTGCTGCACAAGTGCACCAGCGTGCGACATGCAGTGAAGGCCGAGGCGCTGGGCGTCCATGCGCTGAGCATCGACGGGTTCGAATGCGCCGGACATCCCGGTGAGGACGACGTTCCGGGCCTCATCCTGATTCCCGCCGCAGCGCGGGCATTGCGAGTTCCTGTCATCGCGTCGGGCGGCTTCGCGGACGGGCGGGGGCTGGCGGCAGCGTTGGCGCTCGGCGCCGAGGGTGTCAACATGGGCACCCGGTTCATGTGCACGGCGGAGTCGCCGATCCATCGGACGATCAAACAGCAGATTGTCGACGCCACCGAACTCGACACCGAGTTGATATTCCGGTCGCTGCGGAACACGGCCCGCGTCGCGAGCAACACCGTCAGCCGGGAAGTGGTCAGTGCGCTCGCTGGCGGGGGTGCGTTCGACGATATCCGGCACCTTGTGTCCGGTGCGCGCGGCAGAACGGTGTACGAACTCGGCGACCCCGAGGCAGGCATTTGGTCGGCAGGTCTGTCGCAGGGCCTGATTCACGACATCCCCACGGTTGACGAGCTTGTCACGCGGATCGTCGCGGAGGCGGCAGACCTGATCCAGGGTCGGCTCGCCGGTCTCTGTGATCGCAATGCGGCCGTCCTCGTCGACTCCTGATGGTGAGAGCCGGCCCGAACGGCAAACCTGTCGCTCGCGATTCTGGAAGGAATGCCGTGAATACATCTTTTCTACTGGGCTGCAACGTAAGTCGGGTCATCGGGAGTGCGTTGTGAGTCACCCGGAGACCGATTCGGTGCTCCTCCGGCACCATCCGAGCGGGCGGTTGGACATCGAAATGAACCGCCCCGAGCGGAAGAACGCCTTGACTGTCCCGATGGTGATCCAACTAGCGGACGCCCTCGCGGACGCCCGAGGCGACGACACCGTGACGGCAGTGTTGCTGCACGGGGCAGGCGGCTGCTTCAGCTCCGGATTGGACCTCGCCGAGGTGCGCCCGGGGGACCCGGAGATTTCCTCCGCAATCGCCGAACTGCACACATGCCTCGCCGCCCTCGGCAAGCCGTTGATAGGTGCCCTGCAGCGGGCCGCTGTCAACGGCGCTGCGGCGATCGCGCTGGCCTGCGACCTGCTCGTGGTGGGGCAGACGTCGTTCCTGATGGTCGGCGAGGCGGAGATGGGAGTGGCGGCCCCGAACAACCTACGTTGGTTGCTCGCGAAGTACGACGTGAACCAGGCACTGCAACTCACATTGGGATGTGAACGCCACTACGGGCCGGCGCTGCTGCGCCGAAACTTCGCCTACGACATGGTGCCGGACGACCGGGTTCTGGCCCGGGCAACCGAACTCGCCGAGAAAGTGGCCGCCTACCCCCATGGCGGGGGAATCGCGATGAAACAAGCGATCATCGCGCTCGAGGGAATCGCGAAGGAGACAATCGAATGGGAATAGCGACAACCGCGGAACACCGCGCACTTCGCGAGGCGGTTCGGGGCTTTCTCGCCGACACCAGCGGGCCGACCGAAATCCTGCTCGTTCAGGACTCGGAACTCGGCTACCGCCCCGAGATGTGGGCGACGATGGCGGAACAACTCGAACTGCAGGGAATGCTCGTCGACGAAAAGCACGGCGGTTCCGGCGCGGGGATCCGTGACCTCGTCGTCGTCGCCGAGGAATTCGGGCGCTCCGCGGCGTGCAGTCCGTTCTTCTCGAGTTCCGTGCTGACCACGCTCGCGATCGCGGACTGCGCCCAGGAAGCGTGGAGCACCGAGTTGCTGCCGGGTCTCGCTGCGGGCACACGGCTCGGGTGCCTCGCGTTCGCCGATGCCGACGGGTGGTGGCAGGCCGGGACGGAGGCGGTGCGTGCACACCCGGACGGCGACAGCTGGCGGCTCGACGGACGGGCCCACCACGTGCTCTTCGGTCACTGCGCCGACACCGTCGTCGTCGCCGCCCGCACCGAAGAGGGGACCGGACTCTTTCTCGTGGATCCATCGGATCCGAATGTTCGGCGGGTCCGGTGCCCGGCGTTGGACCTGACTCGACCACTGACGACCTTCACCTTCGCCGGGGCGGCGGCGCAACGGATCAGTGGTGCCGTCGACATCTCCGAGGCGCTGTCGAGGGCACTCGACAAGTCGCTCGTCGTGCAGGCTGCGGAGAGGGTCGGCGGAGCTCGCCGGTGCCTTGATCTGACAACCGAATACGCGAAGACCCGAAACCAGTTCGGTCGTCCGGTCGGTGCCAACCAGGCCGTTAAGCACGGGCTCGCCGATCTGATCCGCGCGCTGGAACCGGTCGCCGCTGCGGTCGACGTTGCCGCTCACGCCGCGGATACCGATTCCCCGGAGCTGCCGACACTGGTGAGCCTGTTGTGTGTTGCGGGGCCGGAGAGGTACCTGCAGATCGCCGGAGAAGCCATTCAACTGCACGGCGCGATCGGCTTCACCTGGGAGCACTGGGCTCACATCCATCTCAAGAGGGCGAAGACGGATCAACTGATGTTCGGATCGTCGACGTGGCACCGGGAGCGCCTACTCGCCGGAGCCCTCTCCGCCGCTGCGGTCGAGGGCTGTGTGCGGACCGACGAACCCGCGCCGCTGGCGGAACTGCGCTCCGAGGTCCGCGGGTGGCTGGTCGAGCATGGAACCGAGGGGATGCCACTCGAGTACGCGCAGGAACCGTTCGGGCACGAAGACACCGACACCGAGAAGCGCTGGATCGACCTGCTGCGTCAGGGGCGGTGGTTGTGCCTGTCGTGGCCGGAGGAACACGGTGGGCGGGGCCTGGGTCCGGTCGAAACGCTTGTGGTGGAGGAGGAGTTCGCCCGCGCGGGACTGCGTCGCCCGCAACTCGGCATGGGCGAGATCCTCCTGGCGCCTGCCCTGTTGGCACATGGAAGCGAGGCCCAGAAGCGGCGATTCCTGCCGCGCATCCTGTCGGGCGAAGACACGTGGTGCCAAGGATTTTCCGAACCCGAGACCGGATCCGACCTCGCCTCCCTGCGAACCACCGGAACCGTGGCCGGCGACGAGTTGCGGATCACCGGCGACAAGATCTGGACCAGCCACGGCGATCAGGCCGACATGATGTTCCTGTTGTGCCGCACCGACCGCGACGCGCCGAAACACCGCGGCATCTCGTTCGTGCTCGTTCCCATGACGGACAACGGCGTTTCCGTCGATCCGATCCGGATGGCGTCGKGCGCCAGCGGCTTTGCGCAGGAACACATTACCGATGCCCGAACGCCTCTGAGCAATGTGGTCGGTGGGCTCGGCAACGGTTGGGCGGTCGCGATGACCACACTCGGCGCCGAGCGGGCCGGCAAGGCTGCCACGCAGTACGTCGGCTATCGCCACGAATGGGACGTCCTGGTGGAGCGGCTGGACAAGAACGCGCGACTCGACGACGCGATCGTGCGCCGGCAGTTGGCGGAACTCGTGATCGAGGTCGAACTGATGCGCGCCGTCGGGTCCGTGATCAGCGCCCGGATCGCCGAGGGGCAGTCCGTCGACGAGTTGCTCGCGATCGACAAGATCAACTGGTCGGAATATCACTGCAACTTCGGTTCGACCAGCCTCGAACTTCTCGGTGCTTCGGCTCTGAACCGCCCCGAGGGGGACGGCTATCAACTCGACCCCCTGCAGCGGGTGTTCCTGGAGAGCCGGGGACGCCGGATCGCACGTGGCTCGAATCAGATTCAGCGCACGATCATCGGTGAGCGGATCCTGGGCCTGCCGAAGTAGGGGACCGATCGGTCGCTCCAATCGGTGAGCCGGACGGCATATGTTTCATCGATCGTCGCAATAGGGGTCTGGTCTTTGATGTCTGTGACCCACGTCATTTGAATTGACTTCACTGAATACAATCACAACTGTTGAGGCGGAGGCCTACCTATGACTGTCGCGAACGGCCCACATCGTGCGGACAATTCCGCGGGGACGATGCCCGAGGCCAGGACGCCTGTGGGCGCGCGGACCGCACGCACCGCCTGGAGCATCACCTTTCTCGTGATGATTCTGCAAACGGTGAACTTCGCCGACAAAGCCGTGTTGGGGATTGTCGCCCGACCGTTGTCGGAGGATCTCGGCCTGTCCAACGCCGACATCGGTCTGTTGGGCAGCGTCTTCTACGTTTTGTTCGTCGTGACCGGGCTCCTGGGTGGATTCATCGCCGACCGCGTGAAGATCGTCTGGGTGCTGTTAGTGATGGCACTGCTCTGGTCGCTGGTGCAGATCCCGATCCTGTTGGTCGGAACATTCGGGGCATTACTCGTCAGCAGGGTTCTCCTCGGCGCCGCCGAGGGTCCGGCTGCATCGCTCGTGAACGTCGCGGTGTTCGGCTGGTTCCCCAAGAAAGAACGTGGGCTGCCGTCCGCCGTGGTCTCGTCCGGCTCCTCTCTGGCGAAGATTCTGATGGCTCCCGCGCTGACCCTCATCGTGGCCGCATACGGGTGGAGGGCGGCGTTCATCACCATGATGATCATCGGCGCCGTCTGGGCCGCGGTCTGGCTGGTCGTCGGCAAGGACGGCCCCTACTCCGTGAACAGCGCCCGCGAGCGCGCCAAGACCGGCGACACGGACACGGTGACGCGGGTAAGCATCCTCCGGATCGCGGCGCTCCCCACGTTCTGGGGCGGAGTGCTCGGCATGTTTGCGGTCTACGGCATGGTCGCGGTCGTCCTGACCTGGCTGCCGTCATACTTCGAGGAGGGCCTCGGCTACACCCGGATCAACTCCGGATTGCTGTTCGCGCTGCCCAGCGTCACCGGAATGACCGCGATGTTGCTCGGTTCGTTTGTCACCGACCGTCTGGCAGGACGAGGAACGACGGTGCGGGTGTCGCGCGGGCTCGTGACGGTGGTCGCTCTGGTCTTGTGCGGTGTGTGCCTCGCCGTGATCCCGTTCGTCACCGAATCGTGGATCGCCGTGGCGCTGGTGGTCACCGGCTACGGCGTCGGAGTCGCCACCCTCCCGCTGATGTTCGTCGCCGTGAGTTACATCAGCCCGGATCGTCAGGTCGCGTCGACATTGGGAGTGTTCGTCGCGTTGTTCCAGGCCTCCGGGATCCTGGCCCCGTGGCTCACCGGGTACCTGGTGGACGCGGCACCGACCCCAGCGGACGGGTACACCTCGGCGTTCCAGATACTCGGTGTGGTGGCGATCGTGGGTGCGGTGGTGATGTTCTTGACCATCGACCCGGAGCGGGACCGGGCGCGGATCGCGGCGATCGATCCGCTGACCAACGCCGACGGCTCGGCCGAAGACGAGGAGCTGTATGCCGCCACCCACGGCGAGGAATCCGGGCGAACCAGAGAAGGATCGTGACGCTGTGTCCACGCAGTACAGCGTCGCCGGCAGTGTCGCGATCATTCACCTCGACAATCCGCCTTTGAATGGGCTCTCGCTCTCCACCCGGCAGGGGATTCTGCGGGACTTCACCCGCGCTCTGGACGCACCCGGGATCGACTCGATCGTGTTGACCGGCAATGCCGCCGACTTCTCGGCCGGTGCGGACATCTCCGAAGTCGCCGCACCCCGGTCCGCTGCCGGGCCGTCGCTGCGTGAGTTGATCGAGGCCTTCGAGGACTCGAGCAAACCAGTTGTCGCGGCAATCGAGGGCACCTGTTTCGGCGGCGGCCTCGAGCTCGCTCTGGGCGCGCACTATCGTGTCGCGGCAACGACGGCGAAAGTCGCTCTGCCGGAGGTGAAGCTGGGGCTCGTACCCGGCGCAGGTGGCACCCAGCGACTGCCGCGGGCGCTCGACATGCGGACAGCCGCCGACATGATCACCGGCGGATCGACCCGCACCGCCGGTTCGCTCGCTGCCATCCCCGGGCAGAAGCTGTTCGATCTCGTCGTGGATGCCGATACCGTGGCTGCCGCAATTCGTTTCGCAACCCGGATGGCCGCGAGCGGCCGGCGTCCGCGGATACGTGACCTCGTTGCCGCCGAAGGCGACGACCTGGGGACCCTGCACACGCAACTGACCAAACGGAGTCGAGGGTTCGCAGCTCCCCTGATCGCCCTCGACCTCGTGGAGAGGGCACGCGGCCCCTTCGCGGAGGGGCTCGACGCCGAGCAGGCGGCCTTCCTCGAATTGGTGGGCAGTGATCAGTCGGCGGCGCTGCGGCACGCGTTCTTCGCTGAACGGACTGCGCGGAAGATCCCGGGAATGGCGGCCGGAACGGTCGCACGGCCGGTGCAGAAAGTCGCGGTCGTCGGCGCAGGCACGATGGGCGGCGGCATCGCCATGAACTTCCTCGACGCCGACATCCCGGTCGCCATGCTCGAGACGTCGCAGGAACCGCTCGACCGCGGTCTGGCCACGATTCGCCGCAATTATCAGTCGCAGGTGAACAGGGGAAAGCTGACGCCCGAGGCCCTGGAGAGGCGGATGGGACTGCTCGATCCGACCGTCGACTACGCAGACCTCGCGGACTGCGACCTGGTGATCGAGGCCGTGTTCGAGGACATGGACGTCAAGCGCATGGTATTCACGAAACTCGACGAGGTGATGAAGCGCGGTGCAATCCTGGCGTCGAACACCTCGACGCTCGATGTCGACGTCATCGCCGAGTTCACCGGTCGGCCTGCCAATGTGGTGGGGATGCATTTCTTCAGTCCCGCGAACGTGATGACACTGCTGGAGATCGTTCGAGCGGACAAGACCGCCGACGACGTTCTGGCAACGGCGTCGGCTCTCGGGAGACGCGTCGGCAAGGTGACGGTGGTGGCCGGCGTGTGCGACGGGTTCATCGGCAACCGCATGCTGGCCCGATATCGACGGGCATCGGATCGTCTCCTCGAGGTGGGAGCGTCGCCGGAGCAGATCGACTCCGCCATGGAGGGTTTCGGATATGCGATGGGCCCGTATCGGGCCGGCGACCTGGCCGGCGGCGACATCGGCTGGGCGATTCGCAAGCGGCGCTATGCCGAGAATCCCGCCGCGCCACATAACGAACTGGCCGACCGGCTGTGCGAGATGGGCCGATTCGGGCAAAAGACGGGGGCGGGCTGGTACGACTACGAGCCCGGGCGGCGTGACGCGATCCCGAGTCCGGTCGTGGCAGAGCTGCTCGAGTCGTACTACCGGGACACCGGCATTCGGCGGCAGAGTTTCTCGGCGGAGGAGATCGTGCAGCGACTGGTCTTCGCGCTCGTGGACGAGGGCGCACGGATTCTCGACGAAGGGATAGCGTTGCGTGCCTCCGACATCGACGTGGTGTATCTCGCGGGCTACGGCTTTCCGCGCCATCGCGGTGGACCGATGTTCCACGCCGACGGTGTCGGGCTCGACCGAGTGGAAGAAGCGCTGCGGAGGTTCGACGAAAACACCGAACACGCGCCGTTGTTGACGAGATTGGCGAAGGAAGGAAGAACCTTCAACTGACCCGTTACCGGGTCGTTCCATCGTCCCGGTCCCGTCGGCGGAGGGCCGCGTCGAGGAGCGCGCGCGCAGCGGGGGAGAGCACACCCGGCCGATGCATGACCGCGACCGTGAGAATCACCGGCGGCTCCATTGCCCGTGCCACCACGCCCGGCTCACCGGCGTTGTCGACGACTGCCCTGGTGACCCAGGCCATTCCGGCGCCTGCAGCAACCAGCGGCACGGTGGCCTGGCGATGCGCCGTGACCACACCGAGCGTTGTCCGTCGTGATGCACGGCGTAACGCGGACTCCACCGAGACCCGCCCCTGCGCGCCACCGGTCACCGCGATCACCGGAAGATCGGGGATCTGCTCGAACGGCAGGGGATCGGGGAGACCGTCCGCGATCACCCGCGGAAGGGCGATACACAATTCGTCGGTGCCCAAGCTGTGGGTGTCGAGGTCGCGGCGGTCGGTCACTTCTGTGGAGTCGGCCGGTTCGAGAAACCCGAACCCCAACTCCACGGTGCCGTCGCGCACCGCCCCGGCGACGTCGTTCTCGGACCGAAACTCCCTGATGCGGACGGTAACCGTGCCGTACGCCCGCCTCAGGTCACCGATCAGGTCGGGGAGCGGGGACTCGTAGAGGCCCGCGGTAGTGCCGATATCGACGTGTCCACCATGGAGGCCGGAGAGTTCGGCAACGGAGGCCTGCGCGGTGGCCATGTCCCGGAGTAGTTGCCGGGCAGGAGCAACCAGCGCCGCACCCACCGTCGTCGGAACGAGCCCACGGCCGACACGATGGAACAGGGGGGTGCCCAGATCACGTTCGAGGACGCGGATCGACTGCGACAGAGAGGGCTGCGCGAGGTGGAGCGCGGCGGCCGCGCGGACCACACCGCCGTGTTCGACCACGGCAAGGAAATGCTCGGCCTGCCGGAACTCCATGTCCACCTCCATGCCACCGTGGCCCGCGCGTGAGGGACGTGACCGCCGTCCGGAGCGCGAAACGCGAAGACCACTGCTTCGCCAGTGTCACCTTATCGCCCACGTCACGTTGGGTAGGGTCGGGAAGTGGACTCACGTCAACTGCGCTACTTCCTCGCTGTCGTCGAGAACGGCAGCGTGACCCGGGCAGCTGAGGTTCTGTATGTGGCCCAGCCGGCGCTGTCGCAGTCGCTGCGGGCGCTGGAAGGTGAACTGGGGGTCGAACTCTTTCGGCGGGTGCCACGAGGAATGGAGTTGACCGATGCGGGTGCGGCATTGCTGGGGCCCGCGCGCCAGGTGCTGCAGTCGTCCCGCCGTGCGGACGAGATCGTGCGGGGGATCGCCACGCTCGAGAACGGCTGGCTCGATGTGGCCAGCCCGCCGGACCTCGCGGTGGAACCGCTCGCCTCGTTGGTGGCACAATTTCGGGCACAGTACCCGGGCGTGTGGGTCAATCTGATGGATCCGGGGCCCAACGCCGACGTGGAGACTCTCCTGAGAACCGCTCGATGCGAAGTCGGGATCGACTATCTCCCGGCCGACGACGACAAGCTGTCGACCCGTGTGCTCGGCCGTCGCCGACTGCTGCTGGGGCTACCGGCTGAGGCACCCCAGACGCAGACGCCGATCTTCCCGATCGATCGACTGTCCGAGCTACCGTTGATCGCCGGACCGAGGGGTACAGCTGTTCGCGACGAGGTCGAACGTGCTTGCGCTCAACACGGTTTCAGCCCGAACGTGGCGGTGGAGGTCGAACATGAACACAACGTGTATCTACTCGTCGAGGCCGGAGCAGGCGCGGCCTTCCTGACCGACTCCGAGGCCCGTCGAGCCGAGCGTCGCGGAGTGCGGGTGATGCGAACCGAGCCCGAGTTGGGGCACGACTACGGTGTGGTGTTCCGGTCGGGACCGTTGTCACCGGCGGCCGCAGCGTTCGCCGCTCTCGCCACCGGCTCGGCCCCCGGGGAGAGGCATGCGTGAAGCCGATTGCTCTGGAAGGCAACGGATCTTTGACCCGAGCCGCCGAATCGAGGACGGTGAAGCCGACGTGCTCGACAAGTCCGAAGAGACAGGTTCCCGATGAAGTTCAATACCATTCGCCTCGAGGTCGACGACGGCATCGCCACGGTCACGCTGGACCGTCCCGATCAGCTCAACGCATGCACGACGGAAATGAAATCGGAGATCATCGAAGCCTTCGATCACACCGACGCCAGCGATGCGGTCCGCGTGGTGATCATGACCGGCTCCGGTAGAGCGTTCTGCGCCGGCGCCGACCTCTCTGGAGGGGGTTCGCGATTCGACGCGCCGGAGGAGACCGACGGTGGAGTGCCCCGCGACGGCGGCGGTGAGATGACCCTGCGGATCTACGATTCGACGAAGCCCGTGATCGCGGCGATCAATGGTCCGGCAGTGGGAGTCGGCGCGACCATCACCCTCCCCATGGACATCCGATTGGCCTCGGAGGGGGCGAAGTTCGCGTTTCCCTTCACCCGCCGCGGCATCGTTCCCGAGAGCTGCTCGAGTTGGTTTCTCCCGCGTCTGGTGGGGGTCGAGCGGGCGATGGAATGGCTGTACACGGGACGGCTGTTCACCGCAGCGGAGGCGCACGAAGGCGGCCTGATCAGTGCCGTCCATCCGCCGGAAACGTTGCTCGCTGCCGCTCGGTCTCTCGCGGCGGAGATCATCGACAACACGGCACCCGTGTCGGTGACGCTGACCCGGCAATTGGTGTGGCGGATGCTCGGCGCCGCACATCCGATGGACGCGCACATCGCGGAGTCCCGGGGTATGCGCGCACAGGGCGCCAGCAGCGACGCCTACGAGGGCGTCACGTCCTTCCTGGAAAAGCGCCCACCCCGGTTCACCCGCAAAGTCACCTCTGATCTTCCGGACATCTTCCCGGGCTGGGTCCGCCCCGGGTACCGGTAGGCCCTCGTCAGGGCGCCGATCGAATCCGGTTATCGGTGTGTTTCGTGATGCTTCGGTTCTGTAAAACATCCACTCCCAGGGCGAATTGGGCTGGACAGGGCAACCGGATCCACTGTATACAGTGAATATGTCGCCTACGTCACACGAGTTCGGGTCTCCGGAAGGGGACCTGACGTCCCGGCTCCGAACCTCCATCGTCGAGGGCATCTATCCCCCTGGCCACCGCTTGGTGCAGGAGGAACTCGCCGACCGGTTCGGGGTGTCGCGGATTCCGCTGCGCGAAGCCATGCGGACCCTCGCGGGGGAGGGCCTGCTGCGCACGGTCCCGGGCCGCGGCACGTTCGTCACCGCGCTCGACCTCGACGAGATCGACGAGATCTACGACCTGCGCCGCCTGGTCGAGCCGAGCTTCGCCGAGCACGTCGCCGAGCGAGTCTCGCGGCGCGACATCAGCCGCTTCGAGACGATGGCCGAGCAGATGGATCAGGTGGCCGACACCGGCGCCGGAGCGTGGTCGCGGACCAACCTGGCGTTCCATCTCGACATGTACCGGCTCTCGCGCCTGCCGATGCGCTACGAAATCATCGCCCAGATGTATCACCGGCTCGAGCCCTATTCCCGGTTCTACGTGCACGGGACGTGTGCGTACGACCGGGTCCAGGACGAGCACAAGGCGATGGTTCAGGCGCTCGCCGACGGCAATTCCGAGGAGTTGGCTCGGCAGATCATCCTGCACATCGACGGTGGGCAGACCGGTCTGCACCGCGCCTGGGAGAACTCGGCCGAGGACATGCGCACCTACTGGGCCGAGCGCAGCTGATGGGCACTCGGACGGTCTCGATCAACACCGACATCGGTGAGGGGTTCGGCGTCTGGGGTGTCGGTGACGAGGCGCCGCTGATGGATCAGGTCACCGCCGCGAACATCGCCTGCGGCTTCCACGCCGGTGATCCCGACATCCTGCGCCGCACCTGTGAGATGGCCGCCGCCCGTGGGATTTCGGTGGGCGCGCAGGTGTCGTACCGCGACCTTGCCGGCTTCGGTCGCCGATTCATCGACGTGCCCACCCCGACGCTCGTCAACGACATCGTGTATCAGATCGGCGCCCTGCAGGCCTTTGCGCGGATCGCCGGGACGGTCGTGTCCTACGTCAAGGCGCACGGGGCGTTGTACAACACGGCCGCACGGCATCCGGGCCAGGCGCACGCCATCGCCGAAGCGATCGGACGGGTCGACCCGGACCTGCCCGTGCTCTGCCAGTACGACACGGTGCTGTGGCACACCGCTCTCGACGCCGGACTGACCCCTCAGGCGGAGGTATTCATCGATCGGTCGTACACGGATGAGGGGCTGCTGGTACCACGGTCGCACCCGGACGCATTGGTCGTCGACCCGTCCGCAGCCGCGAAACGGGCCGTGGACATGGTCGTGACCGGTTCGGTCGACGCGGTGGACGGCGGGACGGCCACGGTACTGCCGGACGGGGCGGCGACGATCGCGATGTGCGTGCACAGCGACACCCCCGGTGCGGTCGACATCGCCCGGCAGACCCGGGAACTGCTCGGGCGCAACGACGTGGCTCTGGTCGGGATCGGGGGTGGACGCCATGACTGAATCCGGCAACCTCCTCCGCGCGGGCGATCGTGCCTGGCTCGTCGATGTCGCACCCGAGCGGATCGCCGGTGTCGTGGCCGCGGCGCGTGCTCAGACCTGGTCGGCTCTGCTGGAAGACGTCGTCCCTGCCGCGCGTTCGATCATGTTCCGCGCCAACACCTCATCCGACATGCGGCTGCTCTCCGACCATGTCCGTCACCTTGTGGACACTGCCGGCGCAGACGCGTCGGCGGCATTCCTCGAACGCGAACCGGTAGTCATCCCGGTGCGCTACGACGGCGAGGACCTCGAGGAGGTGGCACGGAGACTGGGCATGACCACGGCGGCGGTTGTCGCTGCACACACCTCCGCCGAGCATCGCGTGGGATTCTTCGGTTTCGCCCCCGGGTTCGCCTACATCGACGGCCTGCCCGACGCGCTCGAGTTGCCTCGCCGCACGTCGCCGCGCCGACGGGTCGGTGCGGGACTCGTCGCCATCGCCGGCACCCAGACCGTTGTCTATCCCGGCGGCACACCGGGTGGCTGGCACCTGATCGGCTCGACGTCGGAGGTCCTGTGGGACATCGACGCGGTGAATCCCAGCCGGCTGTCCGTGGGTGACCGCGTCGTCTTCGAGGCGGTGGAGTAGATGACCTCGGTGCTGACCAGGCCCGTTCGACTACCTTCCGGTACTACGGTGTGCGCGCAGGTGTCGGTGATCGACGCCGGGCGGAGCACGACGCTCCAGGATCTGGGCCGGCCCGGATTCGCGCACCTCGGGGTCACCGCGTCCGGTGCCGCCGACCGAACCAGCCTGACGTTGGCGAACCGCCTCGTCGGCAACGCGGACGGCGCCGCCGCGCTCGAGAACACCTTCGGCGGGCTCGCGATCGCCGTGTCCGCGGACCGGTACGTGGCGATCACCGGTGCCACCGTCGAGATTCGTGTCGACGGCCGCGCTCCGGCGGAGGGCCGGCGAATCCTGCTGCGGGCCGGGCAGATTCTCTCGCTGGGCCGTCCCGTCACGGGACTGCGCACTTACGTCGCGGTCGAAGGCGGAATCGACACCGATCGGGTCTTCGGTTCCGCCGCCACCGACTGCCTGTCCGGGGTCGGTCCGACACAGGTCCGGTCCGGCACGACCCTCGCGCTCGGGGCGGGTCATCCGGTACCCCACGACATCCCGCTCGAGCTGACTGTGCCCCGACTTCCGGTCGGGGCGGCAGAGGTGCGATTCCGGTGGGGCCCCCGGGACGGCCTGTTCGCGCCACAGGATCGGGCCGCGCTGACCGCCACGACGTGGACGGTGAGTGCGGACTGCGACCGCGTCGGCGCCCGGCTGACGGGACCGCCGCTGACCGTCGGGTCGGTGGACTTGCCGAGCGAAGGCATGGCTCTCGGGGCGATCCAGATTCCACCGTCCGGGGAACCGATCGTGTTCCTCGCCGATCATCCCGTGACCGGGGGCTACCCGGTCATCGGGGTGGTGATCGAACGTGACGTCGACCTCGTGGCGCAGGCAGCACCAGGCACCCGGATCCGACTCGCAGCGCTCCCGAGGGGACACGACTGACCCGAACCCCGCACGTCCCGTCCATCTCCGAGTTCACGAATCACAGAAGAGGAAAAGTATGACCGCCCAACTGACGAACCTTGTTCCTTTCCACCTCGCCATTCCCGTCGACGACATCGACGCCGCCCGCAACTTCTACGGCGGTGTACTCGGATTCAGCGAAGGTCGGTCCGACACCAAGTGGATCGACTGGAACTTCGGCGGACACCAGGTTGTCACCCATCAGGTCGGTGACGGTCCCAGCGCGACGCCCCGCGACGGGGTGGCCGGGACGAACCCGGTCGACGGACACAATGTTCCGGTTCCTCACTTCGGGCTGGTTCTGCCGGTCGACGAGTTCAAAGTTCTCGCAGAGAAACTCACGTCCATCGGGACGGAGTTCGTGATCGAACCGTACGTGCGATTCGAGGGCGAGCCGGGCGAACAGTGGACGATGTTCTTCCTCGACCCCGCCGGAAATGCTATGGAATTCAAGGCTTTCGCCGACCTGGACCAACTGTTCGCCGTCTGAGTCCGCGGACACAGGTCATCGGCAGGACTGCCATCCTGCCGATGACCGCTTGGGCACCCCAGCGCCGCGGTGCCACGTTTTCCGACCCCGCGATCGGGACCTCCTCGCAGCACCTCCGCCACTTCTTCGTTGGAGTTCGCCATGACCACCGTACCTGCCTCCGTGCCCCACACGGGCGATCACCTGCCCGCCCCGCCCCCCATGCAACCCCGCCGCGCCGCCGTTGCGGCCGCGGCCGGTACCGCCGTCGAGTATTACGAGTTCGGCGTGTACGGCTACCTCGCCGTCATCATCGGGCCCCTCTTCTTCCCCAACGACAACCCGACCGCCTCGCTCCTGGCCACGTTGGCGGTCTTCGGCAGCGCCTTCGTCATGCGCCCACTCGGTGGAATCGTCCTGGGCCGCCTCGGCGATCGGGTCGGACGCAAGCCAGTGCTCATCGCGACCATCGTGGGCATGGGAACGGCGACCGCCGCCGTCGGGCTGCTTCCCACCGCCGGATCGATCGGTATCGCCGCCCCGATCGCCCTGCTGCTCGTGCGGTTGGCACAAGGCTTCTTCGCCGGCGGCGAGGTCACCGGATCGGCGACGTATCTGTCCGAATCAGCACCCGCCGGCCGCCGCGGATTCTTCGGCGCCTTCACCCCGGTCGGTGTCGCCCTCGGTGGTGGTACGGCCGCCGTCGTGGCCGGTATCACCACCACGGCACTGACTGACGATCAACTCCGCGACTTCGGTTGGCGCATACCATTTCTGCTGGCACTCCCGCTGATCGCGATCACGTTGATCGCTCGCAGCAAACTCGAGGACTCGCACGCGTTCGTCGCCGAAACCCAGCAGCACGCGCCCGCGAAGTCTCCGCTCATGGAGGTGCTCACCGAGCACACCGCGGCCGTCTTCAAGGTCATCTTCCTGTCGATCGGATCCAACGCCGGATATTGGGTCGGCCTGATCTTCATGAACATCTACCTGACCACCTACCTCGGGTACCCGAAGTCGAACACCTTCTGGATCATGGGCGCCATCAGTTTCTTCGTCGCGATCCTGATGCCGTTCTTCGGGGGACTGTCCGACCGGGTCGGCCGCAAGAAGGTCATCACGATCGGTTTCCTCGGCTACGCGATCCTGGTCTTGCCGGCCATGATCGTGATGGATCAGGGCAGCTTCGCCCTCGCAGTGGGTGCCATGGTGGTGCTCGCGCTGCCGATGCCGATCGTGCAATCGGTGACCTACCCGACCTATGCCGAACAGTTCCCCACCCGCGTGCGGTACACCGGCCTGTCGATCGCCTTCAACATCGGCACCATCATCGGTGGTGGGCTCACCCCGTACCTGGCCACCTATCTCATCTCCCGCACCGACAACCTCCTGGCCCCCGGGTTCCTGCTGATGGCCGCGGTGGTGCTCGCCCTGATCACCCTGCGCACCGTGCGCGAATCAGCCAAGGAGACACTGCAATGACGCTGCCGTCACCGACGCACCCGGAGGATCTGCGCCGACTGGTCGCTGCGGGGCAGTGGACCGCACCGACCGCCGGGATCCTCGACGACTACCAGCAGGCCAACCTCGTCGTCGTGCCGTCCGCCGCCGCCGACGACTTCGCGGAGTACTGCCGCCGCAACCCCGAGGTGTGTCCGCTGCTCGCCAGGACGAATCCCGGCGACCCACAGTTGACCTACGACAACTGCACGGTCGACGTGCGCACCATGCTCCCGCGCTACCGGGTCTGGGAGTGCAACACCCTGGTGGCCGAACCCACCGACCTCACCGAACACTGGCGCGACGACGCGGTCGCCTTCGCTCTCGGATGCAGCCACACCTTCGACGCCCCGCTCCGCCGAGCCGGGATCCCCGTCAGCCATGCCGCACCCCCGGTGTACGTCACCGATCGCGAGACCGTGCCGGCCGGGATCTTCGCCGGACCCCTCGCCGTCAGCATGCGCCCCGTGCCCACGTCGCTGGTCGACACCGCAATCGAGGTCACCGGACGGTATCCGACCGGCCACGGCGTCCCCGTGCACGTCGGCGATCCATCGGCACTGGGAATCGCCGACCTCGCTCGACCCGACTTCGGGGTCTACCCCGGCGTCGGCGAGCACGCCGTACCGGTGTTCTGGGCCTGCGGAGTGACACCGCAACTCGCCATACCGGAGGCGCACCTCGATTACGCGATCACCCATTTCGCCGGTCACATGCTCGTCTTCGACACACTGCTCGACGCATCCGAACCCCTCACCCGAGATCGTTGACGATGTTGGGTAGTCCAATCCTCGGTGGGAAGCAATGGAATCCGGTCACGAGTGCGTACGACACGCGGTCAGCTCGATTGCTCAGCGGCGTCGGCCGTTCCTTGCGCGGAGAAGGTGGCGAAGGCTGCGCGGCAAGGGCAGGTTGACCTCGCGGTGACGCACGAGGAAGCCGTTGCCGTCGCCCCCTGCGGTGGGCAGAAGGTTTGATGGTCAGAAGGAGTTGATGCCCACAAGGACCGCGCCGACGGCGGCGGGGATCAGCACGCCCAGTCCGAGCGAGGCGAACCGGGCCCCGGTGGCGCGGTGACCGGCTATTTGGAACACGGCCGGCCCGGTCAGTCCGAGGGCTGCCGCGGCCAGCACCAGATAGATCGGTGTGAAGATCAGCACCGCGCCGCAGCCGAGGACCAATCCGGCGAAGGCCCAGCTCCACCGTAGATCCTCGACCTCGAGACTCGATGGTGAACCCATCACCTTCTCCCTCGCTGACCTGCAATTCTACCCGGAACGTTGATCCCTGAGCCCGCATCGCTTGCCTTGCGGACGGAGTGCGAACGCTATCCCTCCGCCGGCGACGACCACCGCGATGGCCTTGTGTTCGGCCGTCAGCAAGGGTCGATGCGAACGAGGGGATGACCGAGCGGTTCCGGCTGCGGCCGTGCCGGGGTCTCGTGTCGGTTCGATCTGTAGCGCCCGGCGATGTCGGAGAACTCGTCGGGGTTGTGGTGTCGGTGGTGTGCGGCGACGACGGCTCAGGGTTAGGTGACGGGGAGACCGACCAGCCCGGCCGTGAGGCCGAGGAGAGCGCAGACCCCGAGGGTGCGCAGCACCGACCAGTTCAACCGGTAGATCATCACCCCGGCCAGTACACCGATGACCAGGGCGAGCGGGCGGAACGAGCCGAGTTCCGGCACCAGCAGATGCAGCGGTCCCCAGTGCAGCATCGCGGCGTCCGCGAACAGGGTGTGGACGGCGAAATATAGGGCCAGGTTCGCGATCACCCCGACCACCGAGGCGGTGATCCCGTTCAACGCTGAGGTCAGCTGTGTGTTGTTGCGGAGCCGCTCGACGTAGGGGGCGCCGAGGAAGATGAACACGAAGCACGGCACGAACGTCACCCACGTGGTGAGCAGCGCGCCGATGGTGGCCGCCACCCACGGATCCAGCTCACCGGGGTTGCGGTAGGCGCCGAGGAACGCGACGAACTGCACCACCATGATCAGCGGGCCGGGGGTGGTCTCGGCCAGACCCAGGCCGCGGACCATTTCACCGGGGGCGAGCCAGCCGTAGGTTTCCACCGCCTTCTGCGCCACGTAGGCGAGGACGGCGTAGGCGCCGCCGAAGGTGACCAGCGCGGTGCCGGAGAAGAACAGCCCCTGCTCGGTGAACACACTGCTGCGGCCGGTGAACACGACCACCGCGACCATCGGGATGGCCCAGGCGATCACGCCGACACCGAGGACGAGGATCGTGCGTCGCAGGCTGGGGGCGTCGGCGTGCAGAGCGTCGTCGGCGATCAGCGGCGGCGCCTCGTCGCTGTCGCTCGCGGGTTTACTGCTGCGGTCGGCGCCATGGGTGCGGCCGATGAGCCAGCCGGCGAACCCGGCGACGGCGATGACGATCGGGAACGGGACCGCGAACAGCGCCAGCGCACCGAAGGCGCAGACCGCGATCACCCAGTGGGCGGGCCGGGTCGATGCGCGCTTGGCGACCCGGGTGACGGCCTGCACCACCACCGCCAGCACGGCGGGGGCGATGCCGGCGAAGATGGCCAGCACGATGGTGGTGGCGCCGAAGGCGACGTAGATCGCCGCCAAACCCAGCATCGCGATCATCCCCGGCAGGACGAACAGCACCCCGGCGATCAGACCGCCGAGGGTGCCGCCCAGCAGCCAGCCGGTGTAGATSGCGAGYTGCTGSGCCTCCGGGCCGGGCAGCAGCATGCAGTAGTTCAGSGCGTGCAGGAACCGTTTCTGCCCGATCCASCGYTTCTCGTCGACSAGGGTGCGCTGCATGACSGCGATCTGCCCSGCCGGSCCGCCGAAGGTCTGCAGSGAGATCAGGAACCACGCCCAGSTCGCCTGCCGCAGCGAGATCAGGTCGCGGCGGCCAGAGCTGGTCGGCGTGGCGCGGGTGGAGGGTTCTTTACTGCTCACGTCGGTCTCCGAAACATGAAAAGTTGAAGTGCGGCAGGAAGAGCGGGCCCCGCTCGATGGTCAGGACGGTTCGCGGCCGGACAGGACACGTTGGCGATGRAACTCGTACAACCCGTCGAAGATSCGGGTCGCSAYGGCRAGRGTGTCRTCGTCGGTACCGGTCAGSGACARCCCACGCAGCACCGAATCCAGGCCSGGGGCCTCGGGGGCRTCGAACTTYSCGTCRTCGATGTCGGCCTCGTGCACGATCTCGGCGAGCACCCASARCACCGGGTCGGTGAKCTCGTAGCGGCGCAGGATCGTCTCGAAGCTGCAATCCCCGTGATGRTGSGASAGTTCGACTCCGCGCATGTCGAATGCGGTCGCCTCGGCCGGCACGTCCGCCGGGTCGGTGACCCACAGGAACTCCGCGTCCGGGTCGATGTTGCGGCGGATCAACCACGCACACGCGGCGCGGTCGATGTGGATCCCGGCGCGGGTCGCCCACTTCATCGCGGCACCTGCGCTTCCACGGTGTGGCCGGCCGCTAACTCCGTGAGCGCCGCCTCCGCCCCGTCGCGCGGCGCGGTCGGGAAGAAGGTGCGCTTGTCGATCTCCCGCATCCGGCGACGCAGCTGGGCGAGCTTCTTGGCCCGCCCAGCGGGATCGGGCAACGCTCGTGCGACCTCGGCGGCGTCGGTGATCTCGTCGTACTCGGCGCCCCGATCCGCCGACAACTTCGCCCGCATCCGGTCCCGCTGGTCTCGGGTGGTGGGGGCGGCGGTCCAGACCTCCGCCTGCCCGCCCGCCTCGACGACTTCCTCGGCGACCCAATCGAGCTGTTCCCGGGTTCGTGGTGACGCCGGCAGCACCACCACGCCGTCGGCGAGCTGGAACACCCCGTACTTGCGGAGCTTGCGCCACACCGCGATCCGCGGCGTCGACGGCTCGCGGGGGATGCGATACACCAGCATCACCCACTCGTCGGGACGCTCATCCGAGGTCGATTCCAGATCCACACCATTGATGTAACCACGGTTTCATATCGATGTCCATCCGTGGTCAGCGCGCCGGTCTGGCAACTCGGGGCGCGCGCCTGGACACCGTACTGTAACCGTGGTTACCGTGAAAGCGGCTGCCGTTCGGGAGGCTGTAGAGACGACGAAGAGGTGCTCGATGCATCACAATCGATCCCGGCTGCTGCCCGCACTCATCATCGCGTTGATCCTGGTCGGCGCGTGTTCCTCCGAGGCATCGTCGCCCGGCGGTAGCCCGCTGCCATTGCGCCCGGTCGCGGAAATCGTCCTCACCGGGGACAATTCACGCTTCGATTACGAGAGCCTCGACCCCGAGCGTGGACTGCTGTTCATTGCCCACCTCGGCGCCAGCGAGGTCATCGAAGTCGACGTCCACACCCGACAGGTGGTCCGAACGGTTCCGAACCTGTCCCAGGCACATGGAGTCCTCGTCGTCCCCGAATTGCGCCGGGTCTACGTCACCGCCACCGGCGACAACCGCCTGGTAATCCTTGACGAAGACACCGGAACCGTGATCGGACAGGCTCCCACCGGTGACTATCCGGACGGGATCGCGTACGACCCGAAACGCGGTGCGGTGTGGACCACCAACGAATCCGGCGGCACCGAAACGGTCGTCGACGCCGGCACCGCGCAAGTACGTGGCACTGTCGACCTCGGCGGCGAGGTCGGCAACGTCGCCTACGACCCGGTCGCCGACCAGATGCTCGTGCCGTGCAAGGGAAGGGTGATCTCGCCGCCATCGACCCCGAAACATTGGACGTCATCCGCAGGGTTCCGACGCCCGGCTGCCGCAGCGGCCACGGACTCGCCCTCGACTCCGAGGCTCGGCTCGCGTTCGTGGCCTGCGAGGACAACGCCACCCTGCTCACCGTCGACCTCGCAACTTGGCAGACCGCCTGCAGCAACACCGTTGGCCAGCAACCCGACGTCCTCGCCTACGACCAAGGCGCGCACCGCCTTTACGTCGCCGCCGAAAGTGGCACCGTCAGCGTGTTCGACCAACACGACAAGCACCTCACCGAGGTCGGATCCGGGCACCTCGCCGACGGCGCACACGTCGTGATCGTCGACCCCACCACCGGCCACACGTACTACCCGGTGCCCACCGGGAATGACGGCCACCCCGCCCTCCTCGAGCAGGCGCCGGAGGGTTAGGGACAGCACGGCCCGCGCGCCGGCAAGTGCGGTTACGTTCGAATCTGGTCCGACGCAAGTACTGCCCCCGACTTCGATCCCCTGATCTGGTCTGCCGGCCGGTGTTTGATATCAACCAGTGCCGCGACGTCGAGGACACCCTCGAAGACAGCGCCGGCGATGATCAGCCGCGGCCACTCGGCCCGAAACCATGCGGTGCGTAGACCGGGTCCCCGGCAACACGGCTCAGATCGGCGGCTCGTCCGCGTGTCGCGCCGAAGTTAAGTATCTTGAGATACCTCAGTATGTTTAACCGAAGGGACACCATGACCCGCACCATCGCGGTGGTCAACCATAAGGGCGGCTCGACCAAAACCACGAGCACCGTCAATCTCGCCCAGGCCCTCGTCGAAGCCGGCCACACCGTCCGTGTTGTCGACCTCGACCCGCAATGCAACGCCACCACCTGGCTCGGTGCCACGCCCGAGGCCGTCGACAACGATGTCCTGTCGGTACTCATGCTGGTGGCGAGCATCGAGGAAGCGACCACCATCACCGCGTCCGGGATCCACCTCGTTCCTGCCACCAAGGAACTCGATTCCGTCGGGCCCTACTTCCTCAAGAAGCCCGGTGCCCACGGCATCCTGCGCAAGGCCCTCGCCGGCGCCCCCGATGTCGACTTCAACCTCCTCGACTGCCCCGGAGACTTCGACCACCTGACGATCAGCGCACTCGTCGCCTGCACCGAAGTGCTCGCCGCTGTCATGACGGGCGCCATGGAACTCGAAGCGCTCATGCGGATCGAGAACTACATCACCCAGCAGGTCGAGTTGCTCAACCCCACCGCGCGGCTCAATCACATTCTGTGCGGCCGCGTCGAACTCGGCCAGGTCATCGACCAGCAGGTCCTCGCCGCGCTCCGCGAGACCTACCCCGACCAGACGATGCGCACCATCATCCCGAAGTCCGTCCGTGTCAGCGAAAGCTACAGCGCCGAAGAACCCGTCGTCAGGTGGGCACCGTCCTCCTCCGCATCACGCGCCTACCGCGACGCCGCCCGAGAACTCGTCGAAAGGATGCCCTGATGACCGCGACACGTAAGCCCGGACTCGCGAGCAACCCCCTCGAACGCCGCGAACAGGCCCGCGCAGGCGCCCACCCGGACGGGACGTACTCGCGGACACGTCGAAAGGAGCTCCTGGTGGGCGTGACACGTGAGCCCGGACTCGTGAGCAACCCCCTCGAACGCCGTAAGCGGCGGCTGCCGAACCTCGTCGAACAGTGCGTGGACGTCGCGCAAGTAGGAGCTCTCGGCGAGGAAAAGATGACCGCGAAACGGGCCCCCGCAGGCAAGAAGCAGGTTTCCGTCTCCATCGAGACCGCCAGGGTCGAGCACGGCAAGGACGCCGTCGCCGCCATCGGCCACATCGCCGGCGCCCCCCAGAGTTGGTCCGACCTCGTCGACGAAGCCCTCACCCACTACCTCGCCGTTCTCGAACGCAGGTACAACAATTGCGAACCCTTCCCCCCGCGCAACGCCGAAACTGTCCGGAGACCACGCCGCTGAGCCATCCTGCCGGTAGCGGCGCGCGCGCACCTGGGAAAGCGGCGCTGCAAGGCCTGCACGCGGCAGCCGATACCGCCGCGCTGCCGCACGAAATACGCATCTGAACCGGCGCGCTTTTGTCGAGCGCAGATCGCCTGGTCGCCGATGAAGCATGCGCCCGAAGCACCGGTGTCGGAAAAGTTCCTCGAAAAAATCCGGGACGCGGTGTCCGATCGGGGCGGTGGCGTTCGTGGACGGGGTGAGGCCGCCCACGAGGGGCGGCGCCGAGGCAAAGGAACCGCGACCATGAAGCTCACCACCATGACCCAGGTCACCCTCGACGGAGTGATGCAGGGCAACGGCGGCGCGTCGGACGAGGACCGCAGAAACGGATTCGAGCGCGGCGGATGGGCCCGGGGCAAGGGCGACAACGAGACCCACGCGTTCATCAACGAGACCTACCAGCGCGCCGACGCGTTCCTGCTCGGCCGCCGGACCTACGAGCTGTTCGCCGGCTCCTGGGGGTCTTTGACGGAGCAGGACGTCCCCGGCTGGGAGCCCGTCATGCGGGCATTGAACACACAGCCCAAGTACGTGGCATCGACCACGCTCGCCGATCCCGAATGGCCGGACACCACCGTCCTGTCCGACGACCTCGCCACCGTCATCGCGGACCTGAAGGCCACGCCGGGCGGTGAGCTGCAGGTGCACGGCAGCGGCGCTCTGACCCGGTGGTTGCTGCAGAACGATCTGGTCGACGAGATGACCCTGATCGTCGTTCCCGTGGTCCTCGGCCAGGGCGCGCGGTTGTTCCCGCAGGCCGGACCGGACCTTGCACTCGAACTGGTGGAGTCGCGAGTCGACTCGAAGGGCGTGACGATCCAGGTCTTCCGGCCGGCCGGGCGCCCCCGGTACGCGACGGCGTGACGTCCCCCAACCGGTACACCACCACAGGAGAGGATCTTCCGATGCAATATCTGGTTTCCGTAATCGACGACAAGAGCAATCCCGGCAGCACCGACCGGCAGCCTGGCATCAGCGCGTTCAACGAACGACTGATTGCCGAGGGCTACTGGGTCTTCGCCGGCGGACTCGCAGACACCACCACGGCCACGGTCATCGACAACCGGGGCGAGCAACCGGTGTTCAGCGACGGGCCGTTCGTGGAGTCGAAGGAGTACCTTGCCGGCGTCTGGGTTTGGGAGGCCCCCGATCTGGATGTGGCGCTCGCGCTCGCCACCGAGGCGTCGAAGATCTGCGATCGCAAGATCGAGGTGCGGCCATTCCACTGAGCGACGCCCGTGAGGCGGTCACCCGGGCCCACCACGAGGAGTGGGCCCGGGTAGTCGCCGCACTGACCAGGCGTTTCGGCGACCTCGACATCGCCGAGGACGCGGCCGCCGAGGCGTTCGCGACCGCCGTCGAGCGATGGCCGGCTGACGGCGTGCCCCCCAACCCCGGAGCCTGGCTCACCACCACCGCCAACCACAAGGCGATCGACCGGATCCGGCGCGAGAACAAGCGCGACGACAAGAACAAGGAGGCTCAGGTGGTGCATGACGATGACCCGCCCGAGCCGCTCGGCGCCATCGACGACGACCGGCTCCGGCTGATCTTCACCTGCTGCCACCCGGCGCTGGCGATGGAAACCCGCGCGGCGCTGACGTTACGCATGGTCGGCGGTCTGACCGTGCCCGAAATCTCCCGCGCGTTCCTGGTGACCGAGAGTGCGATGGGGCGGCGGATCACCCGCGCGAAGGACAAGATCAAGGCGGCGCGTATCCCCTATCGAGTGCCGTCCGCCGACGATCTCCCCGCACGGGTGTCCGGTGTCCTCGCTGTGCTGTTCCTCGTGTTCAACGAGGGCTACCTGAGCACCGGCGCCGACGCCGATCCGGTACGTGACGACCTGACCGCCGAGGCGATCCGGCTCACCCGCCTGATCCGGGACCTGCTCCCCGACGATGGGGAGGTGGCCGGGTTGCTGGCGCTGATGCTGCTCACCGAGGCCCGCCGCACCGCCCGGGTGTCGGCGAGCGGCGAACTGGTCGCTCTCGACGAGCAGGACCGCGGGGCCTGGGACGCGGCACTGATCGCCGAGGGGCACCGGCTGGTGCGCGAGCGCCTGGCCGCTGCCGCCGCCGGGGTGGCTCCGGGTCGCTACCAGATCCTCGCCGCGATCAACGCCGTCCACACCTCCGCCCGCGACATGCGCGACACCGACTGGTCGCAGATCCTCGCCCTCTACGACCAACTGGTCCGCATCGACCCCTCGCCGATCATCGCACTCAACCGGGCCGTCGCCGTCGCCGAATTCGACGGCCCGGAGGTGGCACTGGCAACCGTCGACCGTCTCGAGGACAAGTTGGCCGGCTATCACGCCTACCACGCCACCCGCGCCGACCTGCTACGCCGATTGGGTCGTAGTGAGCAGTCGCGCGCCGCCTACGACAAAGCCATCGATCTGGCCGGCAACACCGCCGAGACTGCCTACCTGACACGACGCCGCGACCAACTGCGGTAGCGCCCACCGATCCCGGCCCGCCACATACGGCCGACGCGGTGCCCGTGAAGATTCCGAACACTTGCTCCTACCCGACATCAACCGGGCATGCAGAAGCCACGAGCGCGGTTCACAGTTGCGCCAGCATGGGGAAGAGGGCAATCGCGGAGACGGTGATGCCCGCTGCCCCGGCGACGACGCCCAACAGGGCCCGCAACGACGCTGCCTCGTCGTCGACATCCGCGGACCGCGACGTTGCGACGGCGCCGCAGACGACCGCGGCTATTCCCAAGATGAAGCCGAGACCGACCACCCAGAACGACGCAACGGACACAGCCCCCAAGGCGATCGAGACGGCAGGCAACCGCGAACCGTGCTGTTTCCCTGTCTCGTCGGTGTCGACGGAGGAAGACATGCAGTTGTCGGCACGGGGGCTGTGGGGGACGGCGGCGGTCATGATCCTCCTTCGTACGGATGGCGCATCGGGTCGGCGGGCTCGGTTTGTGACGTAGACCCCACCAAGAAATTAGCACTCATGCCGCGTGAGTGCTAGCTCTTTTTGCTAAGTAACTTGCCTCGGTACTTTGTCGGTCTCACATGTGGTGTGCGAGATCCGGTCCGTCGACGAAGATGTCGACCGTCAGTGGTTGCTCACCGCCGTATTTCGCGAAGTCGGATACCCCGGCCTCTGCGAGGACCTCGACGTCGAGGAGGGTTCTGCCGTTGTCGGTGCCGGCGGGGCGGCTGAGGAGTTCGGTTGCCGCGTCGGCCATGATCTCGGGTGACCGAGAGTGGTGCAGGCTTTCCCGGCCGCCGAGCAGGTTGCCGACTGCCGCGGTGGCGATCGTGGTCTGCGGCCACAGACAGTTACAGGATAGGGTCGTGTTCCGGTACTCGGCTGCAATACCCAACGCTGCCAACGTCATTCCGTACTTGGCGAGCATGTAGCCCGGGTGCGCGCCCAGCCACTGCTGTGACAGATTCAGGGGAGGCGACAATGTCATCACGTGCGGGTTGGCGGACTTCTGAAGGTAGGGCAGGCAGGCGCGAGTCAAGGCGAAAGTGCCGCGAACGTTGACCTGCTGCATCAGATCGAATCGTTTGAGTGTGAGGTCTTCGGTCGGTGACAGGTCGAGCACGCTCGCATTGTTGATCACGATGTCGATGCCGCCGAAGCGGTCGACGGCGAGATCGACGGCCCGCGCGATGTCGTCGTCATTGCGGACGTCTCCCACCACGGGCAGGGCGTGTCCGCCGAGTTCGGTCAACTCGCTGACCGCGGTGTGGATGGTTCCCGGTAGCCGGGGGTCGGGAGTGCCGGACTTGGCCAGCAGGACGACGTTCCCGCCCCGGCGTGCGATTGCGCCGCAATCGCAAGACCGATGCCGCGGCTCCCTCCGGACATGACTGTGGTTCTTCCTCGGAAATTGCTGGGGTCGTTCAAGGTTGATTCCTTCGTCTGTGGCGGCCCGTGCGGAGTGGCGGCTGACCGAACGACTCCACGATAGGGAGCATTCGAGACCGTGGCGACGTCCTGGAGAAATCAAGAATGCTCGCCTATTTGTCCGGTAAGGACAAATAGCGCGACAGTCGGGTGTCGAGGAAATTGGGTTCGCTGATTCGCAAATATCCAGGTAGGGAACGCCTGAGGTGATGGTTGGGGGATTCGTCGTCCATTGGCACCGAAGACCGATATTGTCTTCGCATGGCATCGAACGAGGAACGAGCCGCATTGCTTGTTGCCAGAATCGCGCGTTCGCTCAACGAGCGGCTGGTGTCGCTGACGGCGGACATCACCAGCGTGCTCTACGCGGAGATCCCGGATCTGCGGGCGGACCGCCAATTGTTCGATCTGCTGGGGGCGAGCGTGGAGGGCAACCTCGACACGATCTTCCATACCTTGCAGCACAACATCGCTCCCGAGGATCTGGACGCACCGGCCGCCGCCTTGGAGTATGCGAGAAGGCTCGCCCAGCATGGCGTTCCCGTCAACGCACTGGTTCGCGCATATCGGTTGGGGCAAACCAATCTGCTCGGGCTGGTTTTCGACGAGTTGCGTGCAGCTTCGGTGCAGCCGGAACTCAGCATGCCGGTGCTCGAACGCATCATCACGGTCATGTCTGTCTACATCGACAGGGTGTCACAGCAGGTGGTGACCGTGTACGAGCGCGAAAGGGAACGGTGGCTCGCTCATCGGAGCAGTGTCCGCGCCGTGCGTGTTCAGGAGATTCTGGCGGGCAACGCACTTCCTGATGCAGGGGCCGCCCTGGGTTATGTTCTGCAGCAGAGTCACTTGGCCGCGATCGTCTGGAGCTCCGACTCCGATGCGTCCGACATGCTGTCCCGAATCGAATCTGCGGCACACGATTTCGCGAGCCATGTGGGCGCGGTAGCCGACCCGCTGTTCGTGGCCGCAGACCGGGTGACCGGCTGGGTGTGGGTTCCGCTCGGCTCACGGGCACGTCCCGAGCGGGCGCAGGAAGATATGTGCGACTTCCTCGAGCGGAGGCATCCCGGACTGGTCGTGGCGCTCGGTGCCGCGGCCGCGGGAATCGACGGTTTCCGGCAGTCCCACGGTCAAGCGCAACGTGCGCGAGCCGTGGCCATTGCGGCGGGGCGGAGCGCACCGGTCGTGACCGCATACGACGAACCCGGAGTATCGACGGTTGCCCTGTTGATCGAGGACTTGGTGGCCACCCGCGCCTGGGTGCGCGGCGTTCTGCGCGGACTCGCTGCCGACAACGAGAATTCGGCCAGGTTGCGCGAGACCGTGCGGGTCTATCTCGCCCACAACCTGAGCAACGTCGCTGCCGGAAAAGAGCTTGATCTCCACCACAACTCGGTGAAGTACCGAGTGAAACGGGCAGCCGAAGTGCGGGGTAAGGACTTCACCGGAGATCGGCTGGACGTCGAACTCGCACTGCTCGTGTGCCAATGGCTGGGACCCGCGGTCCTGATCCCGGACTAGGTCACCGCCACCGCGGTGGGTGACGCAAGTCTTGACACAGCGTCAGCCGCGACGTTTGACTGGTCATAAGTTATCTCGCCGGATGGTGCTCTGGGAGGTTGACGTATGCGCGGCACAGGTTTGGCGGGACATCGACGCGGAGCAACCCCCCACCGCAGGATGTTCTCGGTACTGGCACTGGTGGGCGTGTGCCTTCTCTCCCTGGCAACTGCCGGGACGGCCGGCGGTGAACCGGCTGTCGGCACCGGGTTCGCGATCCCCTTCTCCGGGGACCCCGGCTACGAGGGTCTGGCGCCGACGCAGGTGACGAGCCCGGGTCAGCTCAACGCGCCGCTCGGTCAGCAGGTGGCGGACGAGATCGCCAGGCAGATCGGGCTCGACCGGTCCGACGCGCTGTCCGAGCAGCAGTATCGCGACCTCATCACCGGCGGCGGAGTCGGCGGCAGCAGCGACGCCGCCGAGGTGATCGATGCGTGCGCCCGGATCCTCACCAACACGAACGGCCGTCCCCTCTATTCCGACGTCGACGGCCGCAACACGCCGTCGGTTCTGGCCAGCTACGGGCTCTACGTGAACCCGAGCGGACTGCTGGAAAGTCCGGCCAACGCCGACGCGCCGACGAGGCAGGTGAACTCGTTGATCGCTCCCGGCGGTTTCGTGGGCACCTGGTTGAGGAACAACGGTGCGACCCACACCCTGATAGCGCTGTACGAGTCGGCGTACACGGTGCAAGCGGCTTTTGGCTTTGCAGCGCAACAGATGTCAGGCGAAGCTCAACTGGTGACGAACACCAAGGGCGGTGTGAGCGCGGAGGTCGGCATGTCGATGGCGCCGCCGCTGTGGATTGTGAACTTTGCACTGCTCTACGTGCTGCAGCCGTCCCTGGCGGCCGCGATGCCCGCCTACTGGGCTCCCATTCCTGCGGCGGTTGCCGACGCCGTACGGTCGAGCCCCACCGGCCAGGTTCCTTTCAGTGACTATGCGTCCTACTTTCAGTGATCCGATTTCGGGTTCGACCCACTGCCGCCTCGATCGCGTCGCTGCGAATCCGGATTCTGCGGAGGTACCTTGGTCGGAGGCGCGCGTGAGATGAAAGTGACGGCTCCATGGCTCCCGGTGACAGGACGAATGCGGGAAATCTTCCCCATGAGCTGACGAGTTTCGTCGGCCGTCGCCGTGAGGTCGTCGAGGTTCGCAGTCTGCTGTCGGTGTCGAGGCTCGTGACGTTGACCGGTATCGGGGGTGTCGGGAAGACCAGGCTCGCGTTGCGGGTCGCCGCCGATTCTGCTCGCGCGTTCGAGGACGGCGTGTGGTTGGTCGAGTTGGGGGAGGTGTACGAGCCGGGTGCGGTCGTCGACGCGGCGCTGTCGGCGTTGGGGCTGCGCGAGGGCGCGGGCGTCGCACCCGAGGCATTGCTCGTCGAGTATCTCGAGCCCCGGAAGCTGCTGCTCGTCCTGGACAACTGTGAGCATCTCGTCGAACCGGCCGCCGACCTGGCCCGTCCTCTTCTGCGCGCCTGCCCGGAGCTTCGGGTTCTCGCGACCAGCCGGGAACCCCTCGGCATCGGGGGAGAAGCAGTGTTCCGGGTGCCGCCCCTGACCATGCCGGACCCCAACCGCCAGACCCAGGCCGCCGGGGAGTTCGACCACTACGAGTCGATGAGTCTGTTCGCCGAGCGCGCGGCGATGGCGGTCCCGGGCTTCGCCATCACCGAGAACAATCAGGACGTGGTGGCGCGGATCTGCCGTCGACTGGACGGCCTGCCGCTCGCGATCGAGCTGGCGGCGGTCCGGCTGCGGGCGATGTCGGAGGATCAGATCCTGCGACGGTTGACGGACCGCTTCGGCCTGCTGACCACGGGCAGCCGTGGCGCGCCGGTCCGGCAGCAGACCCTGGCCTGGTGTATCGACTGGAGCCACGAGTTGTGCTCGCCCGCCGAGCGGGAGTTGTGGGGCCGGCTGGCGGTCTTCTTCGGCAGCTTCGCGCTCGACGCGGTCGAAGGCATCTGCGCCCACACCTCGGCGGCGGACCAGGTGGTGGATGTGGTCGGGTCGTTGATCGACAAGTCGATTCTGATCCGGGAAGAGGCCGGGGGAACGGTGCGGTACCGGCTGCTCGAGACGCTGCGTGATTACGGTACGGAACGGTTGCAGGAGACCGGGGAGTTCGCATCGCTGTTGCGACGGCACCGAGACTGGTACGAACACCTGGTGCTGCGGGCGGAGTCGGAATGGATCAGCTCGCGGCAGGTGGGCTGGCTGGTGCGTCTGGACGCGGAACTGCCCAATATTCGTGCGGCGCTGCAGTTCTGCCTGACCGGTCCGACCGAGGCGGGGGCGGGGCTGCGGATGGCGGCGGCGTTGTACCCGTACTGGCGGGTGCGCGGCCGGTTGCGGGAGGGCATGCGGTGGCTCGCGCAGCTTCTGGCGGTTCAGGGCGGCACGGCCGACGTGGAGCGGATCAAGGCGTTGTACGTGCTCAGTGTGCTGTCCGGGCTCAACGGCGACCCGGATGCGTCGGCGCTGTACGCCGAGCGTGGCGCCGCGATGGCGGCGCAGCTCGGTGATCGTCTCGGCGGGGCGCTGATGGCCGATGCCGCCGGTTGGCATGCGCTGTTCACCGGCGAGTCCGTGACAGCGTGCGAGTACTTCGAATCCTCGCTCCCGGTGTTCCGGGAGGACGGCAACCCGCTGTATCTGATGTGGTCGCTGCTCGGGCTCGCGCTCGCTTGTGACGCGGCCGGAGACCGTGCTCGGAGTGAGGAGTGTCAGCGGGAGATTCTGGCGGTCACCGAGTCGCGGGGCGAATCGGTGTACCGGGGGTGGTCGTTGTGGGGTGCGGCGATGGGGGCGTGGCGGCGGGGCGAGGGTTCCCGTGCGAAGGATCTGGTGACGCGGGGGTTGCAGCTCGCGCGGTTGGTGGACGACCGCATCAGTGCGATGGGGTGTCTGGAGCTTCTGTCGTGGATTGCGGTGGACGACGGGGCGCCGCGGCGCGCGGCCAGGTTGATGGGTGCCACCGAGGCCCTTGCCCGCACGGTGGGGAGGCAGAGCACGATTTTCCCGAACGCACACGTCGAGCACGCCCGGTTCGAGCAGGAGGCCCGGCAGGCGATCGGTGACCGCGGATTCGAGACGGAGTTCCGGCAGGGCCTCGGAACGCGGTTCGACGACGCCGCGGCGTTTGCCCTCGAGGAGACGGGACCTTCCGACAGCTCGGCCGAGCCGGGGGCGACGAGTCTCACGCGACGCGAACAACAGGTCGCCGAACTCGTCGCCGAGGGCCTGACGAACAAGGCGATCGCGGCCAGGCTGGTCATCTCGCAACGCACCGCGCAGGGGCATGTGGAACACATCCTGTCCAAGCTGGGCTTCAACTCCCGTGCGCAGATCGCGGCGTGGAGCATCGAGCAGAAGCGCGGCGAGTAGCGCTGATCGCACGCCGGCCCCGGGTGACTGAGCGCGACAGCGCCGCTGGTCGCCTGCCCACACCCTGCCGAAGGGGTTGTCGTCACCCCCTACGATTCCTCGGGTGACCGATTACGACGATCTCGACATGTTCGGTGGCCTCGACGCCTCCACCCTGCCACCGCGCCAGCAGCGGATTCTGGCCACGATCCGGGACTGGGTGGCGGCACACGGATGCTCGCCGAGCACCAGGCAGATCGGGGACGCCGTGGGCCTGCGGTCGACGTCGTCGGTGTCCAAGCACCTGAAGAGTCTCGAGGAAAAGGGCTTTCTCCAGCGAGGCTCGGCGATGGCCCGGCAATTGGACGTGCGCCCGTTCCTGTCCGAGGCGAAGCAGGGACGCTCGTCCGACAACAACGTGACGGTGCCGGTGGTCGGCGACATCGCGGCCGGCGCGCCGATCCTCGCGGAGGAGCATGCCGACGAGATGCTGACGCTCCCGCGCGAACTCGTCGGCTCCGGCACCGTGTTCGGGCTGCGGGTGCGCGGCGAGTCGATGATCGACGCCGCGATCTGTGACGGCGACGTCGTCGTGGTGCGCCGCCAGGACGAGGCCCATTCCGGTGAGATCGTCGCCGCGATGATCGACGGCGAGGCCACGGTGAAGGTGCTCCGGCGCCGCGACGGCCACGTCTTCCTCGAGCCCCGTAACCCTGCCTACACCGTCATCGACGGCGACGACGCGGTCGTCCTGGGCAAGGTGGTCTCCGTGATGCGGCGGATCTGAGGAAGCCCTCTCAGCGGCGACGATCCGTCGGCCAGGGCCCACCCCGGAGCGGCCGGTCGGCGAGCGCTCGCGTCTCGTTGTCACGGAACCGTGGTTCGTAGTGGTGGAAGAACACCGTGCCGACCAGGTCTCGTCGGCTGTGCACGCCGGTCTTCTCGAAGATGCTCTTGAGGTGTTGCTGGACGGTGTGCGCGGACACGGAAAGTTCGGCGGAGATCTGCGACGTCGACGCCCCCTGCAGCACCAGAGTGGTGACTTCCTTCTCCCGCTCGGTCAGCCCGTACGCCGACATCAACAGGGGATGGAGCCGACTCGGATGCGCGGGTTCGACGATCACGGCGATCCGCCGTCGCCCGGTAGAGGAGAGGCACGCACCGTGGAGCACCACCCAGGATCCCGAGCGTGAGAGCACCCGGGAGAGCGCGACCTCGCCGAGGTGATCGCGGTCTTCTGCCGAGCGCAGCGCACGGGCGGCGAGGGTGATCACCGCGGGCGGCAGCTCGCCTCGGTCCCAGTTTCCGCCGGGGAGGTCCGCCATCCACCGGTCGACACCCGGGGTGGCCGATTCGACGTCCCACTGGTCGTCGAGCACGATCAGTCCCGGCGAATCGGAGTACTCCGGCTCCGCGGCCTGCCCGCACAGCAGTGCGCGGCGGGCGCCGCCGGCGAGGGTCGGCGAAACCTCTGCGAGAAAAGACTTCTCGGATTCGGTGAACATCGGCATGCCTTCGGCGCGGTAGAGGGACAGCGCTCCCCAGGTCTCGCCCGAGCGGGTGCGGAGGCGGGCGATCAACTCCTGATCTCCGCCGAGCGTGCGGTTCCTGCGCCAGCGCGGGCTGTGCGACGGATCGCCCCCGGCGGCATCGTGCAGCGTGGAAAGCCCAGTGGTCGAACGCATCACGCCGGGCACCGACTGGACGTCGTCCTCGTAGTACTCGGCGGCCAGCCACTCGCCGGGGAACTCGTCCATGCCGAGGTGGTAATGGCTGGTCATCAGCAACGACACCGGGTCGAGAGTGAACCAGCAGGGTGTCCAGAAGTAGGGGACAACCCCGGCAACGACTTCCGACGCGTCCTGCCACAACGCGATCAGGCCGCGCGGTGCGGCGCACAATTGTGTGATCTTGTCCGCCGCGCACTGCATGGAATCCACGCTCACCCGTCAATGGTACGAGTCCGGATCGGCCGCCGGGAATACCACATTTATGGAATGGCACCCCTGCCGCGCCGCGCATAGCGTCGGTGACATGTCCAAGTCCGATACCGCGACCGTCCGCCTGAGTCCGCCGCCGCCCGCACTGATGCGGCTCGTGAATCCGGTGGTGCGGCGTGTGCTCACGACCCGGTGGTCGGGCCGGCGAATTCGACGCCAGGGATTGATCGAGTTCACCGGGCGCCGCACCGGCCGCACCCTGCGTGTGCCGGTATGCCTTCACGACGTCGACGGTGAGACGCTGATCTTCACCGAACGGCCGTGGCGGTTCAACTTCGCCGGTGGTGCAGCCGTGACGGTGACCCGATGCGGCCGCGTCCGACGGGGCCGTGCCCTGCTGCTCGACGTCACGCCCGCCGAAGCCGGCGCAGCGTTCCGGGCGGCTCTCGACGACGGGGCCTCGCCGTTCGAACTGGGACTGAAGGTTTCCCGTGGATACGTCCCTTCCGCAGCCGACCTGGCAGGGATCGCCAGGTCGTTGATCCGTATCGAATACGATCAGTGAGGAGAAATCTCATGCGTATCAACAGAATACGACACGACATCGCGGTTCTCGGTGACGCGCTGGAAGTGCCCGGAATCGGACATCTGCCGGTGAACGCCTACGTGCTGCTGGCCTCTGAGCCCGTCGTCATCGACACCGGACTGAGTCTGCCCGGCCGGGGCTTCATGGACGCACTCGGAACCGTGCTCGACCCCGCCGACGTCGAATGGGTGTGGTTGACCCACCCGGACCGCGATCACACCGGCGCACTGTTCGACTTGCTCGATCAGGCGCCGCACGCGCGCCTGATCACCACCTTCGCCGCTGTGGGCATCATGTCGTGCGAGCGGCCCGTCCCGTTGGACCGGGTGTACCTACTCAACCCGGGGCAATCCCTCGACGTCGGCGATCGCCGGCTGACCGCGCTGCGGCCGCCGCTGTTCGACAATCCGAGCACGGTCGGCTGCTACGACGACCGCAGCGGAACCTACTTCTCGTCCGACTGCTTCGGGGCCCCGATGGAGACCGCCGAACTCGCCACCGCCGACGACGTCGGCTACTGCGTTCCCAGCGTGGTTCGCGCCGCCCAGCACCTGTGGGCCACCGTGGACAGTCCCTGGGTGCACACGGTGGACGAAGCCAAATTCTCGGCCACCGTGTCGACGTTGCGGGATCTCGACCCCCGGCGAATACTCAGCACTCACCTGCCGCCGGCGGAGGGGCGCACCGCCGAGTACCTCGACATGCTCGCCGCGGCCCCGCAGGCCGATCCCTTCGTCGGGCCCGACCAGTTCGCGCTCGAACAGATGCTGGCGGGCTTCGAACCCGCCCACTGACAATGTTGCCGAATCCCGACCACGCCTGGTTGACATCTCGGGCGCGACGACGAGCCTGGTGGCCAGGGCGCCCCGGATCTCCGTTGTTCCCACCTGACAGAGTCTGGCGCAGACTGGGTCGGCACGGTCCCACGGCTACACCCTCGAGGTCTGCCGGGTTCGTCGGCTGTGGGTTAGCCAATAGCACACGCGAGTCCTTAGGCGGTCGGCGCGGACCATCAGGGTCTCGATCGGGGTGTGTACGCCGAGGTTGCTATCTACCGAGGTGCCAGAGTGTTCGAGCCGGCGACGGTGCCGCGCGGAGTTTGAGGGTGCACAACTCGGCGAGCCGGCGTCGGACGCTGTCGTTCACGCCGGGGTAGTAGGCGAGGAATGCTTGCAGTCGCCGGTAGAACTCGGTGGGGAGGACGCCGAACTCGGGAAGTATGTGGTCGTCTCCGCCTCCGAAAGGTGCCCATTTGACAGCGAAGTCGAGCATGGTCAGTTCGTCTTCGGTCACGTCGTCTCCGTTCTTTCCAGCATGACAAAACGGGAGTGCAGGCGTGGTCGCGCGATTCCTCGCCCGGCCACGCCTGCGTAGCTGGCCGAACCAACTCGCCCAACCTCGCTACAGGTCGAGGACCAGCCGTTCGCCTTTGGCGCGGGACACGCAGATCATCATCGACGTGCCCGCCTCCCGCTCGTCGTCGCCGAGGAGTAGGTCGCGGTGGTCGGGCACCCCGTCGAGGACCTTGGTCTCGCAGGTGCCGCACAGGCCCTCTCCGCAGGAGGTCGGGACGATGATTCCGGCGTCGGCCAGTGCTTCCACGATCGACTGGCCCGGCACCACCGAGCAGGCCACACCACTGCGTTCGGCGACCACGGTGAATGCATCGTTCGGACCGTCGGTGACTGTGCCCGAGAACCGTTCCAGGTGGAGCGATCCGGCGGGCCACGGCTTGCACAGCGCCTGCACGGCGTCGAGCAGGCCGGTGGGCCCGCAGCAGTAGACCTCGGTGTCCGGCAGCGGTGTGCCGAGCAGCCCGGGCAGGTTCACCAGCCCGAACTCGTCCTCGGGCACCAGCTGCACGCGGTCTCCGTAGCGCTCGAGTTCGCTGGCGAACGCCATCGTGTCACGGGATCGCCCGCCGTAGACGAGTGTCCAATCGATGCCTTCGCGCTCAGCTCGTCTGATCATTGCGAGAATCGGGGTGATCCCGATTCCGCCGGCGATGAACAGGGCCCGGCGCCGGGCAGCGAAGGCGAAGTTGTTCCGCGGCCCCCGCACGGGGATGACGTCGCCGACGCGCAAGCGGGTGTGCACGTATTCGGAGCCGCCGCGGCTCTGCGGCGCGCGCAGCACCGCGATCTCGTAGACCGACGGGTCCTGCGGGTCGCCGCACAGCGAGTACTGGCGCACAACTCCGTTCGGCAGCATCACGTCGATGTGTGCGCCGGGCTCCCACTCGGGCAGCACGGTTCGGTCGTGACGCTCCAAGCGCACCTGTCGCACACCCGATGCCGGTGATGCGACGGCGGTGACCTGGAGCGAAAACTCGGCGTCACTGGTCATCACGGCCGCCGAAGGTGATGGTTTGCGCGATGTCCCAGCGCCCGGTGAGGTATGCGGAAGCAAGCTGGGCCTGGAAGGCGCGGACGCCGTCCTCACGCGCGTCGAATGGCCCGGGCCGGTAGCCGTTGCCCAACAGCCCCTGGTACACGGACTCGCAGGCTGCGAAGTCCTGCCGATTGGTGATGTCCCAGAACCCTGCGGCGTACGAGGGGTCGAAGCCGGGGCGTTCGGCCACCTCCCGTGGGAAGAGCCAGGAGCACTCCACGAACGTCTCACCGGGAGACAGCGGCACCAGGCGGTGGGTCATTACGTAGTCCGGCTGCAGGGTCAGTAGCAGGTTGGGTGCAAGCATGAAGTAGATCGTCCGACGGGCCTGCTCGTCGCTGATCCCGGCGATGCGTTCCCCGCCGCTGCGGCCGTCGAGGCTCATGGTTTCCGCGTCATCGCGCAGTTCCAATGGTCCACCCAGCCACATGCCGGTGTGCCGCAGACCCATTGCGGTCTCCGGCGGGCTGACCCGGCAGAGCTCAGGGTGGATCGAGGGGCAGTGGTAGCACTCGAGGTAATTCTCGATCACCAATTTCCAGTTGGTCTGGAGCGTATAGCTGTGAGACTCGCCGACGACCATGTCCGTGGGATCCCAGGGGGCGACGACATCGGTCAGATTGCCTACCCACTCACCGAAGTCGGGGGCATCGTCGGAGGCGTTGACGAAGATCCAGCCGAACCACTCGACTGCGCGCAACCCGATGAGGGGCCACTCGTCCGTTGCGAAGTTGTCCGTGCCGGTGAACCGCGTCGCGGAGCGGAGTTCGCCGTCCAGTTCGTAGACCCACGAGTGGTAGGGGCACTGCACCAGACGCTTGTTGGTGCACGAGTCCACCGCCAACAGTTCGTGTCCCCGGTGTCGGCACGCGTTGTAGAAGGCGTGAAGGGTGCCGGAACCGTCGCGGGTCAGGAGGATGCCCTGGGTCCCGACCCGCACGGCGCGCTGGTCGCCGGGCTTGCCGACGTCGTTGCTGCGCCCCACGCAGACCCACGCAGCTTCCAAGAGGTGCTTGCGTTCCCAGTCGAGGACCTCGGGTGAAAGGTAGGCCTCCGCCGGAAGCGTTCGTGCGTCGGAGAGGTGTTCCTGGAGCACACAATCCAGCGCATCAGCGGTGAGGGGTGCGGGCGGGAGGGCGGTGGTCATGTCATCGTCTCCATCATTGGGGGAGCTGGAATGGATGACAATGAACTTAATCACTATTTCGGACCGTCAACATATTCTCGTGCACAGTTCGCGCCGCACGTTCTGTGCACGGTCACAGTTATCTCCGGATGGTGGCGTATGTCCTCAGGAGTTCGTCGGAGACCGGGGTCTGCAGCCCGAAGGCAACCCCGAACGGGTCGACGAGCACGGCGAACGGGCCCATCGCAGAGTCGGTGGCCGGCACCCGGACTCGTGCACCGAGGTCGCTCAGGCGTGCGACCTCCGCTTCCAGATCGAGGACCCGTAGGAACGGGATCCAGTGTGGCGGAACGGCAGAAGGCAGGACGTCCAACATGTCCACAACACCGGCCACGGGTCGATCCGCAGACACCAGTAGGCGGTAGTTGCCCGGGCTGGGCGCCGGCTCGTCGATCAAATGACAGGACAGCGTCTGGGCGTAGTAGGTTGCTGCCTCTTCGGCCAGCGGCGTGTACAAGTCGACGAAGGCCACGTCTCCCAGCCGCTGACTGTGCGGTCGGGAACCGGGAACGTCGGTCAGCCCGAACAGCGCCCCGTCGGGCGCGGAGTACACGGGTTGGTCCCGGCCGTCGACGGGAACGGTGCCGGCCGGACGTGCCCCGAGGTCGAGTGCTCGGCGACCGGCGGCCACGTGGTCGTCGGTACCGAAGCAGGGTACCCAACATCCCTGCGGTGGCACCGGTACATCACCAGCCGATACGAACGAGATACGCTGCCCAGGGCCGTCACTGCCACGCCCGTGGTCCATGGCCAGGGCGTAGAACGCCCGGCCGCCGGATGTGTCGCCGCCCACGAAAAGTACGGTGTCCGAGGTGATCCCGACACTGCCTGTCATTGTGGTCCCCGCCCGTCGAGAAGTGACGACAGATCTGCGGTGGAGCCTAGCTCCCAGCAGGTCGTGGCCAGCCAGAAATGGGTGCGGCTGCTCGGCGAATCGATGTCACGGCCGGTGAGCTCCTCGATCAGTCGGAGCCGGTTGCGTAAGGTGTTGCGGTGCACGAACAGTGCCGTGGCGGTTGCCGCCGGTGCTCCGTCCTCGGCCAGGTAACGGCGGAGTGTGTCCACCAGTGCGGTGCCGTGCTTCTGGTCGTACTCGAGGAGCGGGGCCAGTGCCTCGGCCGCCAGATCGCGCAGTGGCAGACCGGCTTCGATGCCGGCGATCAGCAGCGCTGTAGCCAGGTCCTGGATCCGGTGCACGTGCACACCGTAGCCCTCGGCGAGGGCGTTACGCGCCTCGAAGTAGCCCAACCGCAGTCCACGTACTCCGACGCGCGCTTTGCTGACCCCCACACGGGCATCCGACCCCAGGCTGGAAAGGTGGTCGTGGCACAGCCGCGCCACGAACAGTCCGGCTCCCTCCGGGACGACCAGGACGACGCGGTCGTCCACGATTGCTCGCAGGTGCGGGTCGTGTTGCTGGCTCAGTAGAGTGTGCAGGTTCCACGGGTAGGAGCGGAGCCGCCGAGGCGGACAGGCCACCGAACCGATGACGACCTCGTGCGCTTTGCCGGCGTCCAGGCCGTGCTCGCCGAGCCGCCGTGCGGTCTCCTGTTCGCTGGACTGACCGGCGATGACGTCCTCGAGGATCTGGCCGAGTAGCTCCCGTCGTCCGCTCAAGACGGCGTGGCGGCGCGACAGTTCGATACCGGCCAGCGTCGCGGCGAACGAGAACAGCGCCGGGGGCACGTCCTGTCCTCGCGCGCACAGCACGGCGACCGGCTCGCCTTCCAGCTCCACCGGCCGGAGCACGCAGTCGGCGACCACGTCCCCGGTCGGAGGTGAGGCAGCGACCAGTTCTTCGGCCGGCCACTCGGTCCGCGCAGGCACACTGACCAATACGCCACCGCGTAGGTCGATCACGGCCACCGGCGCGGCCGAGATCCCGTGTAGCGCGTTCACCAGTGCATGCAGTGGCCGTTCGGCGGTCAGTGTGTCGGCCAGGATCCGGTGGTCGGCGAGTTCAGGGTCGGCCGACGTCATACCGTGCATCCTACGCACTGGGCCACGTGGGTCACCTGAGTCGATGTCGCCGCGGATCCGGAAGTAAATGCGCTCCACGAGCTGCCGATGTTCGCCCAACCGGCGAGCCTGTTGCCGGGATCAGGGGCGGTGGAGCGTGCAATCCCATGCACAAGTGGCTCAGCGCCGCGCATGACGGAGTCTACTTCTCGTTCGCTCGACGTGGCTGTTCTTCCGGGGACGGGGCGAGACCGGAGTCGACGACGGCATCGCGAAGGAATTGCAGGACCTTCCGGGTGATTTCCCAACGGAGCTGAGCGGCCGGCAGGACTGTCCAGTAGTGCCCGGTAAATGTGACGTCCTCGGGGAGAACTCGGACCAGGGACGGGCGTCTACGTGCGATGTAGGTGGGCATGACGGCAATCCCCACACCGGCCAGTGCGGCTTCCTCGTGTACCAGGAGATTGTTGGACTGTAACCGAATGATGTTGGGCAGCATCGGTCTGAGAGCCGCGAAGTCGGGCACGGCTGCGAGAGGGTCCTCCGCGTACCAGCACAGGACGTGCTGTTGCAGATCCTCGATCTGTCCGATCGTGGGGTGTGTGTGCAGGTAGTCCTCGGTGGCGTAGAGCCCGATCTCGTAGGCAACGAGTTCTTGGACTTTGACCCGGGTAGATGTGGGTTTGGTGCGGACCACCGCCGCGTCGAAGGACACCCCGTCCCGGCTCGCCAGGGAATCTGCCGTCACGATACGCAGGATGACTCCGCTCTCGGCGATCAAGCGTCCGCAGCGCGGTGCCAGGACGGCCGCGGCGAACCCGTCCGGAGCGAGGATGGTCCATTCCTCCGGACCCGACACGATCGGGTCGCCGTCCGCGAACACATCGACACCGAGGGAAACCATGCGCGCTGCCGGCAGGAGACCTTCGCCCGTGGGTGTCAGCTTCCAGCCAGTTCCACTCCGGCTGAACAGCCGGGTTCCGAGCGCTTTTTCCAGCCGACCGATTCGGCGGCTGACGGTTGTGTAGTCAACCCCCAGCTCCTGGCTGGCGCGGACCAGGGTCTTGGCTTCGGCTACGACGTGGAAGTACTTCACGTCTTCCGCATCCACTCTCATCCGGTCCCTCAATGTCGATTTCACTTCGATGCGTGCCCTCGCCACCGGGGCCTACCCCGATGGCGAGGGCACCGTCCTCTACGAGCTACTGGTGACCTCACGCCCGATGCCGAGGCTGGAATCGTGGCCAGCGCGGTATCGGCCCGGAACCTGCCGGTCGGTCATCGTCCGCGCAGGATCCTCACAGACGTCCCTTCTCGAGTTCGGTTGGCGTCATTGGGTCACGGTTCGTCGAGCGGGTAGGAGAGGAACGCATCTGCTTCATCTCGTGCTCGAGGGCGAGCGCGTCGGCACCCTGGGGCATCGCCGGAGCGGGGAGCCGCCAGAGCATTGGAAGTTTGTCTTGAACAACACGTCGATACGCATAGAGCACGACCGAGAACAGCAGGACGGCCACCGCGACGAGGGACTCCCGGGCGCCGCCGTAGCCCAGAAGCTCGGGATTGAGGACGCCGATCACGGTGATGAATACGTTGAACACCACCAGGACGGCCACGACCGGAATCCACGCGTTACTCCGCCGAATCGGCCGCGGCCAGTTCGGGCGATCTTTGCGTAGCAGGATGAAGGCCGCCAAACCCAGGATGATCGCCARCAGGTAGCCGAGATTGCTCGCCAGCAGGATGCTCACCGGATGCCCCACCAGGACCATGACGGTCGCGTTGAGGAGCACGTCCAGGGTCAGGGATCGGCCGGGCACACCCCACCGGTTGACCCAGTCGAGTTGCTTGATGGTCATCCCTTCCTGGGCAAGGCCGAACAGCGCGCGGCCCCCGTCGGCGGTAGTGGAG
>NZ_JBFUHV010000035.1:0-73705 GCF_056402215.1 Rhodococcus sp. P4_B6
GAACGTACCCGATGCCGGCCTCTCCCCTCAACTTCGCCGAATCGGGACGACTCCCCGCACGTCGCGCCCCCCAACTGGGCGAGCACACGGACGAAATCCTCACCGACGTACTCGGTTTGGCCGACCATGAGATCGGAAAACTCCACGATTGCGGCGTCGTCGCAGGGCTGCTGAAGTAATTTCCGAGAGCACGGGGTGTGCCCATCTCTGATTTCCGATCGACTTCAATAGCGTCAACAACGTTGACTGACCACGTCACAGACGGTGCGCGTCAGGTCGGTCCAGACCAACCGACCGACACTCGGGGCACCGTTCGCATGTAGAGGAGAATCATGGTTGAGAACTCGAACAACACGAAGGCGCTCGAGGGCCTTCGCGTGATCGACGCAGCGTCGCTCGCCGCAGCGCCATTGGTCGCGACTTACCTCGCGGAGTTCGGCGCGGAAGTGGTCAAAATCGAAGAACCCCAAGGTGGGGACGCACTTCGCGCATGGGGAGTCCGCAAGGACGGTATCGGCCTCATGTGGAAGAGCGTCGCACGCAACAAGAAGACTGCCACCGCCAACCTGCGTACCGCCGAAGGGCAACAGCTGATACGAGACCTGGCCGCCGAGGCGGACGTAATTGTCTTCAACACAAGGCCGAGCACACTCGAGAAGTGGGGACTCGACTACGAGTCGATGCGCCACACTCACCCGCATCTAATTTATCTACACATCACGGCGTTCGGCGAGGGTGGCCCCGACAGCGACCGTCCTGGCTTCGGAACCCTCGGCGAAGCAATGAGCGGTTTCGCGTACACCACCGGTGAAGCCGGAGGCCCGCCGACTCTCCCCTCCTTCATGCTCGCAGACGGTGTCGCCTCTCTCAACGCTGTCTACGCCACCATGATTGCGCTCTATCACCGCGACCTTCGAGGTGGAGGTGGACAGAAGATAGACGTAAACCTCGTCGAGCCCCTCGCGCGACTGCTCGAGCAGTCCGTTCTCACCTACGATCAACTCGGAATCAATACCACACGCCAAGGCAATCGGTGGGCGATCACCGTTCCGCGCAACACCTATCGAACCAAAGATGACCGATGGATTGTCATGTCGGGCAGTGCACCCTCGATCGCGCTGCGCGTCTACAAGGCGATCGGGCGACCCGAACTGGTCGACGTACCGGAGTTCGCGGACCCGCAGATGCGGCTCGAACACGCCGATGAGATCGATGAAATGGTCGCGAACTGGGTAGAGGCCCGCACATTTGACGAGGTCATGGAGACCTTCAGTCGCGAGCAGGTTGCCGTGGCACCGGTGTATAACGCACAGCAACTGCTCGATGATGAGCATCACATGGCCCGCGGAACGTTTGTCCGCGTATCAGATTCCGACCTGGGCAGCATGCAGGTGCAAGGACCAGTACCTCGCTTGTCGGCGACGCCGGGCAGGGTGGAGCACCTAGGGCGCGACCTGGGAGCCGACACGGAGACAATCTACACATCATGGCTTGGCCTTGAAGCCGATGAGATCGCAAAACTCAAGGCGGCGGGAACAATATAGTGTTCGCCGACCCAGCATGAGTTCGGGTCGCCGCCGGCCGGCCACCAACACCGTGTATCCGTCTTCGACGACACGAAGTCACGAACTGGATGCCCTTGGGCCGAGGTCGTCCAGAAGCGTTTGACGATCGACCGGATGCGGTGACGTCGCCCCGGTCGGCGGCCGGCCGGGGCGGGGCTTCCCGACTACCTCACGCGAAGGTGTCGGAAAATCCGTGGAACGCCCGGCGGAAGTAGACTGTCGGAACCCGGGGGCTGAGTTGAGTATCCTCCACTCTTCCAATCAAAATCGTGTGGTCTCCGCCGTCGGACTTTGCATGAGCCACGCACCWGAGGAGAACGCTCGCGTCAGGGAGGACCGGTATTCCGTGTCGGTCGGCCTGAAATGTGCCGCCTGCAAATTTGTCCGCACCTCGAGTTGCAAACCGACCCGCAATATCCTGCTGTTGATCATGGATGATGTGAACGTTCCAGCGAGATGCTTTCTCGAATGCGGTATGACATTGCGCTGTCTTGGCGAGACAGGAGAGGACGAGGGGCGGATCCATTGATACGGAGCAAAACGACGACGCCGTGAATCCCCACCATTCTCCTCGGTCGTCCACAGTCGTCACGATTGTCACGCCACTCGGAAAAGAAGCCATTGCATCCTTGAATAGTTTGGCTTCGGTAATACTCGGATCTGAGCCGAGATCAGACAATGCTCGCGAGTTCATGAGGGTCCTTCCAGCTTTGGGGCTTCGATGTACGCGTTCGTCCGCAGGTGCATGGCAGAAGTGCCGAAGAGTCTCCAATATATCAGAATGACCTGATATATTGGAGACTCGTTCGGGCGTGCGTCGGGAGTCGGGTGACGCAGCAGAAACGGTCGAAATCAACTCGGTCACCACCGCACACCCACCGAACGCAACGACCACTCGACCGACGCCCGCGCAAGGGTCAAAGATCCCGGCATTTTCCGAGGTCAGGCGCCTCATTGCATATTTCGACCGATTGGTCTAATGTTGCCTCCGTCACACACGTTCAATTGCCTTTGCTTGTTACTCGACCCACTTCGTCCCCGCATGGTCGTCGACCGGTCCATCCAAGAGAGTGACCGGCATGTCCGAGAGAGTCAGTATCGATGTCTTCAGAAGTCAGCGACAGCGTTCGGCCGCTACGACCACTTTCGGTCATCATCGGAATCCTTCTCTTCGCAGACATAGTCAGCGGATTCGAATCGACGATGATGTTCACCGCACTTCCGCGGTTGATGACGGCGTTCGACGCCTCTCCTGCTGATGTCAGCTGGGTGTTGACCGCGTTCCTGCTCACCGCCGCCGCCTCCGCAGCCGTATGCGGAAGACTCGGTGACATCTACGGACGCCGCCGAATGCTGATCCTCCTGCTGCTGATCTCGGCAATTGGGTCGATCATCAGCGTGTCAACAGGAACGCTCATCGGGGTTATCGTCGGTCGAGCGGTTCAAGGCGTGGCTGGAGGGATCCTGCCGTTGTGCTTTGGGCTCGCACGCGAGTACCTCCCGAAGGAACGCGTCCCAGTAGCAGTGGCGGTAATCGCGGGGAGCGCAATGCTCGCCGGCGCATCCGGAAACATCATCGCCGGCGCGCTGATCGACACATTGGATTGGCACTACATCTTCATCGCCGCCACGGGGGTCGCCCTGCTCGCGGCAGCGGCTTGCACAGCACTCCCCCGATCGACGGTCGTCGCACAGGTCGCGCGCATCGATTGGATCGGCGCCGTACTGTTCGCGCCGGCAATTGCATTGGTGCTTTTCGGTATTACCAACTCCAAGTCGTGGACGTGGATGGACAGCCGGACGATCGGTACCATCCTCGCCGGAATCGCATTGTTCGGGCTGTGGGCTTGGTGGGAGCTTCGTATCGACTCTCCGATGATCAATTTACGTCTGTTCTTCCATCGGAATCTCATGCTGACGATGTTTGCGACCGCCTTTCTTGCGATCGGCACGATGGGTTCGACGGGTTTCCTTCTCCCGCTCATCATGCAGAATCCGACAACCGCGCCCGTCGGTCTGGGTCTCAGCCCAACCGCAGCGGGTGCGCTGGCATTCTGCACGGCAATCGTGGGGTTCCTGTTCTCACCGGTCAGCGGTTGGGTGTCTGCACGTGCTGGGTCCCGGCGAGCGTTGATTATCGGCACCGTTTTCGCCATGCTCGGGGCGGTCGCCCTCTCGGTGCTTCATACGACCGTCGCGGGCATGATCGTCGCTGCGTTGTTCCTGACGATGGCCACGTCATTCATACTCTCGTCGCTGCCGAACCTCGTCGTCGAAGCCGTTCCGGCGGAGAACACCAGCGAAGCCACCGGCGTCAACGCGGTTGCCCGCCAAGCCTTCGCCGGGATCGGAACCTCGATCTCCACGATGATTCTGAGCATGTCCGTCGTTCCGGGAACAAACTTCAGCACGGAAAGCGCCTATCTGCAGGTCTTCGCTCTCATCGGCGTATGCAGCCTTGCCGCTCTACTTCTCGCGCTCCTCATTCGTACGCCCGCCCGCAAAGTTGTCGGGGAGAGCAAGACTTCCTTGGCCCGCGCGAACTGAAGGGGACGAGTGACGTGCCGCATCAGTAACAAATGCGCACCGGATCAGGAGAATCGTATGCGGGACTCATAGGGCGGCGCCCGCGATGGTGCGCCGCTCCCGTCACTCAGTTCTGGTCGACAGAGATCCGAGTCAGGGGCGGTCGCACCATGTCGGACAATGCGAGGGAACGGTCACGTGCAGCTGTCAGTGCTTCCTGAAAAGTCCGTCGAATCTCGGATCCTTCGAAGACCTCCAACGCCGCGGCAGTTGTCCCCGCAGGCGATGTCACGGCTGCCCGTAATTCGACCAGGTCGACATCACCGATACCTAGCATCGCGGCTGAACCGGCCAACGTTCCGGTCACCAACCGGCCTGCCGTATCCCGGTCCAGTCCCAGTGCCATTGCGGCGTCGATCATCATCTCCGCGACGAGGAACACGTACGCAGGACCCGATCCGGAGACTGCGGTGACGGCATCGAGCTGGTCCTCGGAAACGCGCAGTACCTCACCGACCGATTCCAGCACGGACTCGACAAGCCTCAAATCGTGTTCGGTTGCTGCGGCGCCACGCGCGATCGCGGTGACCGCCGCGCCCACCGTCATCGGCGTGTTCGGCATCGCGCGTACCACCGGCATCACCGAGGGAAGAAATTGCTCGATCCGCTTGGTAGCCACCCCGGCCACCACCGACAGCACGACAGGGCGAATAGTCGAGCCGCGCAACGCTGACCCGAGGCCGGTCAGCACCTCCTCGATCTGCTGCGGCTTCACCGCCACGACCAGGACGTCACATTCGTCGGGAAGATCGCGCAGATCGGTTACTCGGACCCCGTGCCTACGCGCGACCTCGAATGTCCGTTCCACGCTGCGACCGATGACGGTGATCGATTCGGCGGGCATCCCCGCTCGACACAGTCCTGCTACGAGTGCCTCGCCTATCCGGCCGACACCAATGACGGTAACTCTCACCCAAGAATGTTCACACGACATGGGTTGTGCCACAAACTGTCTCGGGCACCCACTGTCCAGAAGCTTCCTCAACGGTCAGGTGTCCGCCCCACGAGGTCGACAACCGGATGAACACTCGCAGTGCCCACGGCAATTCGGAACCGCCGAACCTTGCCGACACTGGTGCGTGGGAGTTCATCGATGACGTGCCACGATCGCGGCCTCGCTGCAGGCGCCAAGTTGCCGATCGCCCATTGTTCCAGGGCATCGACATCTGGTGGTTGCGTGCTGTCCCGCGGCACCACGTACGCCACAGGAACATGATCGCGGATGGGGTCTGGTTGCGCGATCACGGCGGCCTCCAATACTCCCGGCGCCTGCGCGACTATTGACTCCACCTCGGTAAGACTGACGTTTTCGCCAGATACCTTGATGACGTCGTCGGCACGACCCACGAACTGGTACATACCGCTGTCCGGATCGGCTACCACGAGGTCGCCGGTGTCGAACCAGCTCGTGCCGTCCGGGAGATCGGTGAAGGCGCGGTTCGTCGTCTCCTGGTCGTCCAAATAGCACTGAAAGAGGTCAGAACCCCGCACTCCCCGTACGCGGAGCTTTCCCGGCGTGCCGGGTGGAGTCGGTTGGCCATCTTCGGCATCGACAACGTCCACCACACGACTGCCTAACGGTTCCCCGATGACGTCATGACGCAAGGGGACACTGGTGTCGCCGGTCACCGCGGCAACCGTCTCCGTCATGCCGTAGAGCTGGCGAGGACGGCAACCCACGAGCTCGGCGAAATGCTCATAGTGCTCACGGCCGAGGCTCTGGGCGAACCACACGTGTTCGAGATGCAGTGGCGGACGATCGATGCCGCATCGAGCGAGAATCATACGAATGGGTGCGGCGAACAGGCTGGCGTGGGTGGCCCCCAATTCGTGTGCTTGATGAACCCAGCGCGAGGCCGAGAAGGTTCGGGTCAGTGCGACACTCGCTCCGGTCACGATGGCAGGGGCAAAACAGTAGTACTGAGCGTTGGCGTGGAAGAGCGGCAGTGCCACCAGCCAGCGGTGATCTGGACGGAGACCGACGGCAGCAGCCATGACTTCTCCGACCGTGCTGTAGTTCTCCTGGGTGAGGCTTACGCCCTTCGGCTCGGAGGTTGTGCCTGACGTGAACATCACCGCGAGTCGATCGAATAGTGCGATGTCACAGGTTGCCACGGTGACCGGTTGGTCAGCGACAAGTGGCCCGTCAGGCGATACGTCGGAGGTCGTTTCGTCCATCTCGAGAATTGTGGGGACCATTCCCTGTGCCCCAGCCCGGTACGTCTCCGCCCGGGATCGGGCACATACCCCCACCGTGGGTTGGGTCCGTCGAATCTGGCTGGCGATATCGCGTACTGCAGAGGCTGGGTCAACCGGCACCAGGAAGGCACCGAGTCGCGCGGTTGCGAGCCAGAGCGCCACGAACGCGGGACTGTTTCGCAGGGCGACGTGTACTGCAGAGCCTCGCCGGACCCCGTGCCGGCAGAGGGTGCCCCCGGTCTCTGCAACGATCTGATCGAAGTCTCGGTATGAATACGTCGTTGTGTCCGTGTCGTCGTGAAACACCAGGAACGGTTGGTCGCCGTGGTCGGCGACGGCAGCTTCCCAGTGCTCGTTGAACGTTCGGCGGAGACTCTGACCTCTCACGAGTCGGCTCCGGTCAGCCGGTTACTCGCAAGCGCCACGGAAAGCCCGACGCCTACGGTGCCCGCCATCGGGTTCAGCACTCTGTCCTCGAGATTCACAACACCCGCCTCAATCCCGGTAGGACGGGTCGGTGCGGTCGAGCTTGCGCAGCAGAGACGGCCATTCCCGGTCGTTGGAGGTGCCGAGATCATTGAGCCACTGCCGGACGGTCAGTTCGATTACCTCCGTTGGAGGAATGATCAGGGGCCTGCCTGTGGACAGTGCGAGTAGCTGGGTCCGAGCGGACTTGTCCAGATAGTAGGTTTCGGTGAACGCATGTCCCACACTGCGTCCAACCGTGAGGGTGCCGTGGTTGCGCAGGATCAGACCAATATTGTCGCCGAGGTCGGTGATGAATCGCTGCTGCTCGTCCGAGCTGAGCGCAATGCCTTCGTAGTCGTGATATCCGAGACGACCGTGGAAGCGCATCGCGTGCTGGGTTAGCGGCAGCAGTCCGTTCTCGAAGGTGGACAAGGCCATGCCCGCTTCAGTGTGTAGGTGCATCACACACTGAGCGTCTTCCCGCGCGCCGTGGATCGCACCGTGGATGACGAAGCCGGCAGCGTTTGGCCGGTGCGGACTGTCACCGATGACGTTGCCGTCGAGGTCGATCTTGACCAGGTTCGAGGCGGTGACCTCGTCGAAGCCGAGGCCGAGAGGGTTGACAAGGAAATGATGCTCCGGCCCTGGTACGCGAGCTGAGATGTGGGTGTAGATCAGGTCGTCCCAGCCGAATAGTGCACAGAGTCGGTAAGCGGCGGCCAGGTCGCAGCGGACGGCGAGCTCTGCATCCGAGATCGGGCCGTTGTCTTCCCTTCGAGTGACTGGCAATTCGAAGGAGGAGTACTCCGGATCGGGGGCAGTAGACATTGGCGCTCTTCTTTCGGGAGGTCTGTCCGAACTTATAATAGAACTGAACGTTCAGTTCATAACAGTGGCCTTCATTGTTGGAGGCGGATGGCTCTATGTCAACACCCGACAGGCGGAGAACAGCGATAGAGGCGCACAGAAGCATCCGGACAGACGGACGGCCATTCATGCAATGAGCCGGTCAGGGCCGCGCGAGCAAATAGACGATCTACGACCGGCCGTCTACGGTGGCGGGCGGACAATTGAACTGAACTGTGCGTTCAGACGATGCAGTGAGGTGCCCCTATGCCAACTCCGACAGAAGCCGAGTCGACCAAACCTGGGACCACGCGCCCACGGCGAACCCAGAACGGTCCGCGTGCCGAAGCAGCGATCCTCGACGCGGCCTATCAGCTGCTACTGGAGCAGGGCCTGGAGGCCGCGACAGTCGAGGCCATCGCCGCGAAAGCCGGCGTCAGTAAGGTAACCATCTACAAGTGGTGGCCGAACCGAGCCGCGGTCATAATGTCGGCCTTTCTTCGCGAATCGGGGGACGTGTTGCCGTACCCGGACAACTTCCAACTCGATCAGGTCGAGGACCGACTGCTGCAGATGGCCGAGTCCTTCCGCGGCGCCACAGGCACCGCGATGGCCGCCCTTATCGCCGCGGGACAGTTCGATCCCGAGATTGCGCAAGCCTTCCGCGACGGCTACATCAACGAACGGCGACGCCACGGGCTGGATATTGTGCGCGCAGCTATCGACGCCGGACAGATCCGACCTGCCGACCCTGATGTCGTACTCGACTTGCTCTATGCACCCCTCTACTTCCGCCTTGTCGTCGGCCACAGGCCGCTCGATGACGATGCCGTCCGTGAACACGTCCGCCTCGTGTTGGCTGGCCTCGAGCCCGAGTGAAGAGACGAGCAGCACGTCCGCATCCGCCCGCGAATGCCCCATGCGATACGGGTTCTGCCGGCAGACCCAGGCACCTACCGGCAAATCCCCACTGCCGGAGCGGTACCCCAGGCTGGAGTGAAGCGAGATGTCCTCCGCCCACTGACACTTCGGACCCTTTCACATTCACCACGGCCGCAATCTAGCGGAATTTTCGACCGGACGATACATTAAACCTGCCGAGCGACGCACGTGCCGGAGACGCTGTTCTGAGGCCATGAACACGGAAGAGATGACGAGCAAGCCCGATTGAGGGTGGTTCGCCGACTCTCAGGTCGAGAAAAGCCTCCGTCGAACAATGAGCGACGAGATGCGGACGTCGCTGTGGAATGACCGATGAAGTCAACATGCGCACCGGCGAAGTCCGCAGCGCAGGAGGGAAAATGCGAATGCGTTTAGAGGACAGGGTCGCAGTCATCACCGGCGCGGGTTCGGGCATCGGAAAGGCCATGGCACATCGATTCGCCAGCGAAGGAGCGAAGGTCGTCTGCGTAAGCATCAGCCGGAATGGCATCGACGTCGCCGACGAGATCGGTACCGCGGCCGTCGGGGTTCAAGCAGATGTCAGTGAGGAAGCGGATGTTCGACGATTCATCGCGACGGCCGAGGAAGAATACGGCCGGATCGACATCCTTGTGAACAACGCGGGATTCGGCGGCGGACTGATGCCACTGCACGAGCAGACCACAGAGAATTGGGACCGTGTTCATGGAGTCAACCTCAGAGGGGTCTTCTTCTGCATGAAGTACGGCATCCTTTCCATGCGGGAGTCCGGCGGCGGATCGATTGTCAATATCTCATCGGCAACGGCGGTCGTCGGCTGGAAGCATCATGGCGTGTACAGCGCGGCGAAGGCGGGCGTCAACCAGCTCACGAAGGCCGCCGCACTCGACTACGCCGACGACAACATCCGGGTGAATGCAGTGTGCCCCGGCACGATCTGGACGGGCCTTGTGCCGCACGCCCGACTGTTCCCAACTCCGCCGGCAGGCACATCCCGAGTCGCGGGAATCCCTATGGATCGTTGGGGTCTATCTGATGAGATCGCCGCTGCTGCGCTGTTCTTGGCAAGCGATGAATCCTCTTACATGACTGGAGTAGTGATGCCAGTGGACGGTGGTTACTCAGTGGGGTTCTCAGGTATGGGCGCAGAGAAGACCGGCCAGTCCAGTGYGTGAGACATGCCAAACGGCGTGATCGTGGTTCCAGAACTGGCGCGCAGAAACACCTTCGATCCTCCACCCGTCGCAGAAGGGCACGATCACCGGGGTCGTCCGTGCACCCCGCACCAACGCCACGAAGCGGCGCCCCGTCTCCGGGGCGCCGCTCTTCGGGACGCTCAGTAACTCGGCACCGATGCGCCGATGGCTTCGGCCGCCGCGGACACGGTGTCGCGCTGTGAACCCGCGACCATGAGCGACACGAGGTCGAATACCACGGTAGCGGCTGCGACACAGGTGATTTCGGCGTGATCATAGGCCGGGGCCACCTCGACGACGTCGGCGCCGACGACGTTGAGCCCGGTCAGCTGGCGCAGCATCCGGAGCAGTTCGCGGGATGTCAGGCCACCTGCTTCCGGCGTGCCGGTTCCGGGGGCGAATGCGGGGTCGAGGACGTCGATGTCGATCGACACGTACACCGGGACGTCCCCGACGCGCCGGCGGACCACGTCGACGGCCGCCTCGATGCCCATCACGTCCAGATCGCCCGCGCGGATGATCMGGAATCCCATCCGCGCGTCGTCGTTCAGGTCGGCCTGGTCGTAGATCGGACCGCGGATTCCGACGTGGATGGAGTGGTCCTCGACCAGAAGACCCTCTTCGAACGCGCGCCGGAAGATCGTCCCGTGCGTCACCGGTGCGTTGAAATAGGTGTCCCAGGTGTCGAGGTGAGCGTCGAAGTGCACCAGGGCAATCGGTCCGTGCTTGGCGTGCAGCGCCCGCAGATTCGGCAGGGCGATCGTGTGGTCGCCGCCGATCGAGACGATCTTGCGGTCGCCGCCGCCGAGAATCTCGGCGGCGTGTGCCTCGATCTGCCGGCAGGCCTCGCCGATGTCGTACGGCGTCACTGTCACGTCACCGGCGTCGACGACCTGCACTTCTTCGAGCGGTGCGACGCCGAGTTCGACGTGATAGCCGGGGCGCAGCGCACGCGCCGCCTGCCGGACGGCCATGGGGCCGAACCGGGCGCCGGGCCGGTACGACGTGCCGCCGTCGAAGGGGACACCGAGGATCGCGATGTCGTAGTCGTCGACCTCGTGGATGTCGGCGATGCGGGCGAACGTGCCCTTGCCGGCGTAGCGGGGAACCTGGGTTGCGGGCAGTGCACCGACGAGGGATTCTCTGGGCTGGGGCATGGCTGTCTCTCCTGTACTCGGGAAGGTTCTTGTCAGGTCAGGCGCGGGTCACGGGCGCCGGGTCGGGATCGGCGGACTTCTCTACTTCTGATTCGGTTTTCGACGCGGTGTCCGACAGCGACGCGCCGCGGGTCTCCGGTGCGAGGAAAATGGAGGCGACGAGTCCGACCAGGGTGACCACCGCGCCGATCATCAACGCCCCGCTGGCTCCGAACGTCACCAGCGCCATCGGCATCAGATAGGTGCCTGCGGCAGAGCCGATGCGGCTGATCGCCGTGCCCATACCGACCGCGGTGGCCCGAACCTCGGTGGGGAACAACTCGTTCGGGTAGACCACCTCGAGGAAGCTCGAGGCACCCGAGCTGATGGCGAACACCGCGAGTGCGAGGAAGAAGATCTTCGCCGAGACGTCGGGAATCAGCGCGGGCACGGCGAGGGCGACGACGATGATCGCGAACGACCCGATCAGCAACTTCCGGCGGCCGATCTTCTCGACCAGCCACAGTCCGGGTATGCCGCCGACCACGAACAGGATCGCGATGAGGAGCGAGCCGCCGTACAGGTTGGCGTCGCCGTACAGCCCGAAGGACTCGAGAAGGTCGGGGGCGAACGTGTACACCGCGAACAGCGGGATCACCTGGGCCGTCCAGAAGATCGCCACGAAGATGGTGCGTCGCAGGTAGGGCTTCTGGAACACCCGGAAGAAGGACGTGCTGACGACGGGTTCCTCGGGAAGGTCGGCGACGCCGTACTGCTCGCCGAAGACGCGCTTGATGGACGCGTCGGCCTCCGCCATCCGCCCCTTGCTCATCAGCCAGCGGGGAGACTCCGGGGTGCCCATCCGGGCGAGCAGCGTGATGATCGCGAAGATCGCCGGGCTCGCCAGCAGGAAGCGCCACGCGTCGGGTCCGAGGCCTCTCGCGAAGAAACCGACCACGTACGCGGCCGCGGCGCCGACGGCCCACACCACGAACATGGCACCCAGCAGTCGGCCACGCTGCCGTTTCGGCAGGAACTCGGCGAGCAGCGACGTGGCGATCGGATAGTCGGCGCCGATGGCGACACCCAGCAGGAACCGCAGCAGGATGACCTGCCAGGCCTCACCGCAGAACGCGGAGAGGACGGAGAACACGGCGAGCGCGACGAGGTCGGCGATGTACATGACGTGCCGGCCGATCTTGTCCGTCACGTACCCGAACACACCGCCGCCGACGAAGATACCGACCAGACTGGCCGCGCCGATGAGACCGATCTCGGTGGCACTGAGATCCATGGCCGGTTCGAGGGTGATCAGCGCGACGCCGATGATCGACAACGCGAAGCCGTCGATGAACGGCCCGCCGGAGGAGAACGCTGTCAGCTTCTTGTGGAAGGAGGTCAACGGTGCATCGTCTATGAGATGACCGGTACTAGTCATTGGGGCTCCTGGACTGGATCAAGTGCGGGTGCTGCCGGTTGTGACGTCCAACACAGACTGCCTGGCCGTTCCGGCGCAGCACGAGTAGCCAATGCGCAAAACCGGTGGTTACGCTTTATTCGATCGCACAAACGTGATTGGGCATTGACGCAGAGGAGGCTCCGTGGCTGTCACCGTCGGCGAGCTGGTCGAGATCCCGCACCTGCGCCTGGAGGTGTATTCCGGGGCGTCCGGTCTCGGTCGCGAGGTCTCCTGGACCCACACCTCCGACCTGCCCGAACCGTGGCGATGGGTCACCGGCGGCGAGTTCCTGATGACCAACGGCATGTCGTTCCCGAAGTCGGCGAAGGAGCAGGCCGACCTGGTCCGGCACCTCGCGGACGCCGGAGTAGCCGGGCTGGGCATCGGCGAGAACATGTACTGCCCGCGCCTGACGGCGGCATTCACACGCACCAGCGACGAACTGGGCTTCCCGGTCCTGTGGATCCGGTACCCCCTCCCCTTCGTCGCCATTTCCCGGTCGGTGGCCGAAGCCACCCTCGTCGACCAGTCGCATCGCCTCGCTCGCACCGTCCGGATCTACGACCTGATCCGCAGGCACACCGCCCGCGGCGCCGCGCCCGCCGACCTTCTGTCTGCACTCGCGCGCGAACTGGGTTGCGAGATTCAGGTGTGCGACCGCGCCACCGGGGAGCCCTGGTTTCCGGGCACGACCCCGCTGGACCCGACGATCAGCGACGCCGTGGTGGCGTTGTCCGAGGCGTCGAAGAACGTGGCGGGCGGCGCGTACGGACTTCCGTCGGTCGGCGACCGGGCGGCGATGCTCACCGACATCCCCCGCCACGCGGGCGCCGCACTCGTCACGCTGAGCGATCCACGGGTCGGCGTCGACCCGATCCAACTCCAGCACGCTGCCACCGTGGTCGCCATCGAACTGTCCCAGACACAGTTGATGCTCGAACACGAACGCCGTTACGGTTCAGGGCTTCTCACCCAGATGCTCGAAGGACGCATGGATATCGCCGGGGTCACCGCCCAGCTCGCCGATCTCGGCTTGAAACCCGAGTCCGCCGTGTTGGTGGCGGCGCGCAGCGAAGAGCCGGAACGGATGCTCGAACTGCACAATTCGCTGTGGCGGCACACCCTTCCGTATCTGTGCCTGGTGCGCATGGGTACCGCGCACGTCCTGGTGCCGGACGGCCCGGACACCGACTCCGTGCTGTCCCGCGCGCTGGGCCCGACCGCCCGCATCGGCATCAGCCGAACCCTCGGGTCCCTCGCACGTTTTCAGGATGCGGCCCGGGAGGCCCTGTGGGCACTGTCGATCGCCGAACGACGCGAGACGATCGTTTCCCGATACGGCAGCGCCGTCCCGTGGGTCGGGCTGTCGAGCGTGGCCGACGCACAAACCCTGGTGGACAGGATCCTGCGCCCGGTTCTGGACTACGACGAACAGCACAACTCGAGACTCGTCGAAACACTCGACGCGTTCCTGCAGAACCAGCGGTCGTGGCAGCAGACCGCGCAGGCGATGCACATTCACCGGCAGACCGTCATGTACCGCATCCGCAAGGTCGAGGCGCTGACGTCCCGCGACCTGGCGGACACCAATTCACTGTCCGAGCTCTGGCTCGCCGTGCGCGCTGCGGAACTGCTCTACACCCGCGACCGGGACTGGTCGGAGTCGACGGACGACAATCTCAGGCCGACACCGAGAAGACGTCGGCCAGGTGGGTGATTCGCAAGGCGCGAGCGAGTTTGGGGAGGTCGCTACCGTCGGCGACGTTCTCGCCCTGTGCGCCGAGTTGTGCGATGACCTCGGTGGCCCATGCCACGTCGGTGTGTTGCGGGGACAGTTCACGATTGACGGTCGCCGTGTCACCGGCACGCATGCAGAGCTTGCCGGTCATGCCCATCGTCCTGGTGACGGCCAGGGCGTCGGTGAGATCGGGTTCGCCTGTCAGGCACGGGCCGTCGATGGGACCGGAGATCCCGGCGGCGCGGCTGGCGACGACGAGTCGCCCCCGCGCGTACGCCAATGCGTCGGGGGCATCGCCCGCGCCGGTGTCCCGGCGGAAGTCGCCGGTGCCGAACGCTATTCGGGTCGTCGAGTCCGCCGAGGCGATGTCGAAGGCGAACTCCACGCCCCGCGCCGATTCGACCAGGGCGAGGATCGGCGTCTGCGGCAGCTCGGCGGCCGTGCGGTCGACGTGGTCCGCGGATTCGGTCTTGGCGAGCATCACGCCGCGCAGGCCGGGGAGCCCGCGGATCGCGTCCAGATCATCGGCCCAGTCCGCGGTGGTGACATTGTTGATGCGCACCCACCCAGCACCCCCACCGGCGAGGAAGCCGGCCACATGGTCGCGGGCCCGCGTTTTCGAGGCCGGAACGACGCCGTCCTCGAGGTCGAAGATGACTGCGTCGGCCGCCGAGTTCGTGGCTGCGGCGAACTCTTCCGGGCGCGAGCCCGCGACCAGGAGCCAGGAGCGCGCATGTGTCGCGGGGACTGCGACGGCCTGTGCCGGAGATGTGAGGGTCATCCGATTCTCGTTTCTCTCGATAGTGCGGGGTGGGATGCGTCGATCAGTGCGCGGCGACACCGGTGACGGGGTCGAGCGCGGCGAATTCGCGGTCCACGGTGGGCGCGGTGAGCAGGCCGGCGAGCCGACGGGGCGACAGGATGTCGTCGACCTGCGCCTGGGTGAGCAGACCGTCGTCGACGGCGAGGTCGCCGACGTAGGCGCCGGTCGCCAGGGCCCGCTTGGCGATGTCCGCGCTGGCGGTGTACCCGATGAACGGCGAGAGCGCGGTGACGATGCCGATCGAGCGCCGCACCCCCCTCTCGAGGTGGTCGCGGTTGGCGGTGATCCCGTCGACGCACTTCACAGCCAGGGTGTCCGCTGCCGCGGCCAGGTGCGTCGTCGAGCGCAGCAAGCTGTAGACGATCACGGGTTCGAACGCGTTGAGCTGAAGTTGCCCACCCTCGGCGGCCATCGTGACCGTCAGATCGTTCCCGATCACCTCGAACGCGACCTGGTTGACCATTTCGGGGATGACCGGGTTGACCTTGCCGGGCATGATCGACGAACCGGCCTGGGCCGGAGGCAGATTGATCTCGCCGAGCCCCGCCGTCGGCCCTGAGGACGTGAGCCGCAGATCGTTGCACGTCTTGGACAGTTTCACGGCGACACGTTTGAGGATGCCGGAGACCTGGACGAATGCTCCGCAATCCTGGGTGGCCTCGATGAGATTGCCTGCCGGGACGACCGGTTCACCGGTCAACTCACGCAAATAGTTGCAGGCGAGCGCGGAGTACTCGGGATGGCCGTTGATCCCGGTACCGATGGCGGTGCCACCGAGGTTGGATTCCAACAGCAGAAGCGCTCCCTCGGAGAGCCGGGCGCAGTCCTCGTTCAACATGATCGAGTAGGCCGCGAACTCCTGCCCCAGGGTCATCGGTACCGCGTCCTGCAGTTGGGTGCGACCCATCTTGACGATGTCGTCGAATTCGATCGACTTGCGCTCGAACGACTCCGCGAGCCGGCCGAGCGACGCGATCAACCGCCGGAGATGCTCGACCAGCGCCAGCTTGATCGCGGTCGGATACACGTCGTTGGTGGACTGCCCCAGGTTCACATGAGTGAGGGGGTCGAGTTCGGTGTAGGCGCCGCGTCCGAACCCCAGGATCTCGAGAGCACGATTCGCAATGACCTCGTTGGCGTTCATGTTCGACGAGGTACCCGCTCCGCCCTGGATCGGGTCGATCGGAAACTGGTCGAACAGCGCCCCGCCGCGGATCTCCGCGCACGCGGCGACAATGGCATCGGCGCGCCGGTCATCGATGAGACCCAGGTCTCGGTTCGCTTGGCAAGCAGCCTGTTTCACTGTCGCCAGCGATGCAACCAGCGCCGGGTACTGACCGATCGCTGACCCGGTGATCGCGAAATTCTCCATCGCGCGGGTGGTGTGGACGCCGTAGTACGCCCGCGCCGGTACCGCCAGATCTCCAATCGAGTCGTGCTCGATCCGCACATCGCACTCGCTCAACTTTTCCACCAACACCTATTCGCCGTTCTTCTCGACAGGGTCTATGACGTCGATCGCCGCTCGTCGAACAGTACACCACATCCAATATATTGGTTTGGTGACGGAAGATGTTCTCGGTGTCTTCACGGCAAGGGCGCCGGGCAGTCGCCCACGCGCCCCCAGGAGCGTGCGGCCTGCAGAGTTACAGTATCCAGTATGTTGCGTGATAATCCGGTGGAGCGCCCTCGCATGAGCGACGTCGCGTTCGAGCGGATCTGCGACGCGATCGTCACCGGTGAACTCGCGCCCGGATCCAAGGTCAAAGACAGCGAACTGGCCGAACATCTGGGCTTGAGCCGGACCCCGGTCCGTGAGGCGCTTGCACGGCTGATCGACACCGGACTCGTCGAGGCCAAACCCGCCGCCTTCACCCGGATCACCCCGTTGAACCGCGCCGACGTCGAATCAACGCTCGCAGTGATGGAAGTTCTGGACCAGCTGGCCGTGAAGACGGGGGTTCCCAACCTTACCGACGACATGATCGCCGTGATGCGCGGCGCCAACGACGACCTCGCGCAGGCGATCAAGGCCAACGACATCGGTGCCGCCCTCGCCGCGGACGACACCCTTCACGGCATCATCGTCGAGGCGGCCGCCAACCCACTGCTCAAGCGGCTCATGCACCAGGTGCACCCGCAGATCCACCGGATCTACTACCGCAAGTTCTCCAGCCTCCGCGGCTGGCAGGACGCCATCGAACACCACGACAAACTGATCGCCCTGTGCGCAACCCGGGACGGCGAAGCGGCGGCCGAAGTGTCCTCGCAGCACCGGCGATTCCTGGGCGGTCTGATCGGCGAACTCTTCGACATCGACGAGTCCGCCTCCGACACGTCGTAACCAGCTACAACAGACCGAACTCCTGTCAATACATACGTACGTATGGTCAGGCGAGCCGCACCCGCACCGGCACCGATTCCCACGACCGCAGCGTGTTGTTGAGGTGACGGCGCACCGGCCCGGCGATCTCCAGCGACTCCACCCGGGATGCCAGCGCCGTCAGCAACGCCTCCGATTCGAGGCGGGCGACATGCTGGCCGACGCACTGGTGGATGCCCATCCCGTACCCCACGTGCCCGGACGGATTCCGGTCGAGATCGAACGCGTCCGGATCGTCCCACCTGCGCGGATCACGGTTCGCGGCGCCGAGGAACATCAGAATCTTCCTGCCGTCGGGGATCACCGTGCCGCCGATCTCGGTGTCACGCGTGGCCGTGCGGAAGAACGTCTGCACCGGTGACTCCCACCGCACGGCCTCGTCGAACGCCGTCCGGGCCAGCGTGCGATTCTCGCGCAGCCTCGCCCACTGCTCCGGATGCCGCGCGAACGCGTAGAGCACGGCCGCGAGCCCGTTGACCGTGGTGTCCACGCCTGCCGTCAACAGCGAGCGCACGGCGAGCGGCGCCTGCTCGTACGTGATGTCGCCGCGGTCCGCCGCCGCCCAGATCTGCGCACCGAAGCCGTCGCCGGTGAGCGCGTCGCGCGCGCACTGCTCGTTGACCCAGCCGGACAGTTCGGCTACCCGGGGCGCCCCCTTCTCCACCAGGCTGTTGAGCGGACCGAAACTGTTGAAGGCGTGGTCCCCGTACGGCAGCAGGTTCTCCCGTCCGGTGCCGGAGATGCCGACGGCATCCGGGAAGACCCGCAGCGGGAACGCGGCAGCGAGGTCGGTGACCACGTCGAATTCGGTTGTGTTAGAGAGCAACTGGTCGACAAGGATGTCTGCGTCCCGAATCCACGACGCCCTGAGCTTCTGCAGTGCGCGCGGACCCAGAATTTTGCTCAGCACCGCCCGCGGGGCGTCGTGGTGCGGCGGGTCGGCCTCGAGCAGGATGCTCGGGGGCCGCCACGGGGTCTCGTACCGGAAGTTGCTCAACCCGACCCCGGCGGCGGAGTGGAACGACTGCCAGTCGGTCAGCGCGGCATGGACCTGCTCGTAGCGACCGAGCGCGAAGACGTCGTAGCGCCGCAGGTACACGACCGGGCCCGCATCCCGCAGGTCCGCCTGGAACGGCAACGGGTCCTGCAGGACGTCGAGGGCGAACGGGTCGGCGTCGCTGACGGGCAACGCGGGGGCGGGGGCGAACATCGTCACGGGAAATCCCTTCGCTGGGTGTGTCAGAGATCGAGCACGAGACGGTCGGAGCACGACCGTGAGACGCAGATGAGCATGCAGTCGCCTGCGGATCGCTCGTCGTCATCGAGGACGGAATCGCGGTGGTCGGGGGCGCCGGCGAGGACGGTCGTCTCGCAGGTCCCGCACGTGCCCTCGCGGCACGAGGACAGGACGTTGACCCCGGCCGCCTGCACCGCGTCGAGGACGCTGGCGCCGGGAGTCACCGTCACCGCGAGGCCGGAGCGCGCGAGTTCCACCTCGAACGGTACGTCGCGCAGCGGTGCGCCCCGGTCCTGCGGCACGAAACGCTCGGTCCGTAGCGAGCCCACACGCCAGTCGGCGCAACAGCTTTCGACGGCCGCGAGCAGCGGCCCGGGTCCGCACACGTAGACCTTCGCCTCGGCGGCGGCCGCGGCGGCGAGATACGCGGGCAGGTCGGGGTGGCCCTGCTCGTCCCGGGGCACGACGACCACCCGGTCGCCGTAGCCGGCGAGTTCGTCCCGGAACGCCATGGACGTCCGGGTGCGGCCGCCGTACAGGAGTTGCCAGTCGATTCCCATCAGTTCTGCCTGGCGGATCATCGGCAGCAGCGGAGTGATTCCGATACCGCCGGCGATGAACAGGTACCTCGGCGCGGGGGCGAGCGGGAAGTTGTTGCGCGGGCCGCCGACCCCGACGAGGTCGCCCTCGGCCAGTTCGTCGTGGACGTACGCGGACCCGCCGCGGCCGGCGGGTTCCCGCAGCACCCCGACCCGGTAGGTGTGCGCCTCCCAACGGTCACCGCACAGCGAGTACTGGCGGGTCAGCCCGTTCGGGAGCATCAGGTCGATGTGGGCGCCGGGCGCCCAGTCCGGCAGCCGCCGGCCGTCCGGGTGCCGCAAGGTCAGCGCTACGACACCCTCCGCGACAACCTCTTTGGCGACAACTCGCAGCGCCGCGTCCGCTGGCGCACCGGAAGAAACCGGGTTCTGTGGCATCTCGACTCCTCGATCTCGCGTTTGTTCGAGGATCTTCCGAGCAGGGGCCGAGCCGCCAGAGCATTTTCAATAGTTGAAAGTCGAGGCCGCAACCGAGGTCACTCCCCCAGGCGAATTTCCGGTGCCGTCACACGCTCGAGTCCGTCCAGAACGAGATCCAGCCCGTACTCGTACTCGTCGCCGAAGTCGTAGCCGGGAGCCATCGCGTGCTCCGTCACGAACTCGGTGAGGTGGGGGTACTCGTCGGCCCGGACACTCGCCAGGATCGCCTCCGCCACGTCGGCGAGTTCGCCGGAGGAGCCGAACGGCAGACTCGCCTCCTGCATCGCGAACCCGTAGATATAGCTGTCCAGCACCGAGAAGGCGTGCGCGGCAAGCTCGATGGAGAATCCCGCTGCCCGCAGAATCCCCAGCACCGCGTCGTGGTGGCGGAGCGTCGCGGGACCGGGCGTCACGCGGGACTCCATCAGAACGGTGGCCCAGCGGTGCCGCGCGAGCACGTCGCGTGCGGAGATCGCCCGCCGGCGCATCGCGGTCGTCCAATCGAGCCCGGTCTGCGGCAGGTCGATCTCGCCGAAGACGACGTCGACCATGCCGTCGAGGAGGTCGGGCTTGTTCTTCACGTGGCGGTACAGCGACATCGCCTCCACCCCGAGCGTCTGCGCGATCCGGCGCATGGTGAGTGCGTCGACACCGCTGTCGTCGGCCAGGTCGACGGCGGCGCGCAGGACACGCTCCCGGGTCAGGGGAACACGGAGTTCCGTCATCGCTCATTCTCCATCGGGACAGTCAACGTTGTAAGCATCAGACTTACATTGTAAGCGTACGCTGTAAGCAGATGGCCGATCACTCTCCGAACGGAGCCCCGACAATGGAGTCACCGACCGAACCCGAACGCCCCACTTCCGCGTCCGAGCACCAACGCGGCACGATGAAGGCCGTCGTCCGGGACGTCTACGGGCCGCCCGAGATCCTCGAACTGGGGGACGTCGCGATACCCGTTCCCGCCGCCGAACAGGTGCTGGTCCGAGTGCACGCGGCGGGAGTCGATCGCGGCGTGGCGCACCTCGTGACCGGACTCCCGTACCCGTTGCGCCTCGCCGGGTACGGCCTCCGCAGGCCCAAGGTCGCCGTTCCCGGGATGGACCTCGCCGGGCGCGTCGAAGCGGTCGGCCCCGGCGTCACCGGATTCCGGCCCGGCGACGACGTGTTCGGCATCGGCACCGGGACGTTCGCGGAGTACGCGTGCGCGCCCGCGGCCAAACTCGCACACAAGCCGGCCGACCTGACGTTCGAGCAGGCCGCGGCGATCGCGATCTCCGGGCTCACCGCGCTGCAGGCGGTACGCGACCACGGCAGGGTCGCGGCGGGGCAGTCGGTGTTGATCCTCGGCGCCTCTGGCGGTGTGGGCACGTTCGCCGTGCAGATCGCCAAGGCGTACGGCGCGGAGGTCACCGGCGTGTGCAGCACCGCGAAGGTCGACCTGGTCCGGTCGATCGGCGCCGATCACGTCGTCGACTACACAACCGAAGACGTCACCCGGCTCGGACGACGCTACGACGTCGTCCTCGACATCGGCGGCAACACGTCGCTGTCGCGGCTGCGCCGGGTCCTCACTCCGCGCGGGAGACTCGTCATCGTCGGCGGCGAAACGGATGGACGGTGGCTGGGCGGCACGGATCGCCAACTCCGCGCGCTGGCGCTGTCCCCCTTCGTGAGTCAGACACTGTGCGTGTTCGTCTCGAAGGAGGACGGTAACGACCTGCTCGTGCTTCGCGACCTCGTCGAGTCGGGAGACGTCAGACCGATCGTCGAGCGGACGTACCCGCTGGGCGACGCCGCCACGGCCCTCCGTCGCCTCGTCGACGGGCAGGTGCGCGGAAAAGTCGTGCTCTCCGTGTCTGCCGACTGAGTCAGGAGGTGTGTGCCCGTCGGCTGATGTCCTTGTCGACCGCGGTGGCGATGTCGTGCACGAGCCGGGAATGCCAGAGTTTGTGTGCCTCGAGATCCGCGGTGAGGGCGTGGCAGTCCGGGCATTCCAGGGGGCTGGGTTGTGCGGTGCTTTCCATGGTGCTGCGCTTTCCGGGAGAAGTGGTTCCGATTCCACCGTGGCACGGGCGGGTCGGATAGTCCACCGCAGAGGGCCTACTTCGACGCGGTCGCCATCACCCGGGTGATGCCCTTCGCGGCCGCCTGCAGCGCGGGGATCTGCGCGTACGCCTTCTCGTCGTTCGGCACGACGACCGACAGCGCTGCGACCACCTTGCCGGTGCCGTCCCGCACCGGAACGGCGACACCCGTCGTGTCCGGGTACAGGTGACCGGCACAGAGGATGTAGCCGTGCCGGCGCACGTCCGCCAGCACACCCCGCAACTGTCGTGGGGTACGAATCGTCTTGTCGGTGAACACCTTCAACGGCTCTCCGAGGATCCGTTCCTGGAGCTCCGACGGTCCGTGCGCGAGCAGGATCAGCCCGGACGAAGAGACGTGCAGCGGCATCCGGCCGGCGATGCGCGTGTAGTTGACGACGGCTCCGGGCGCCGTGAGTCGCTCGATGAACAACACCTCGTCGCCTTCGAGGACACCGAGTTGCGTGTGCTGCCCGACGACGGCGTGTAGGTCCTCCATGAACGGCATCGCCGCTTCCCTGAGCCCGAGGGTCGGGGACGCCCGCGACGCGACCTCCCACAGGCGCACCCCGATCCGCACCTTCCGGTCCTCACGCTCGAGCCAGCCGCATCCCACCAGTTCGTCGATCAGCCGCGACGTCGTGGAGATGTGGAGACCGGACCGCCGGGCGATCTCGGACACCGTGAGCAGCGAATCGTCGGAACGGAACGATTCGACGATCCGCACCGTCCGGGCCAGGACGGACTCGCCGGTGTGCACACGTGCCATGCCTTCAGTGTGCACACCGGCCGGGGATCAGCGCAGATCGCGCCGCCGGAACGCCGCCACACCCACCACGATCAGCGCGGCCGTGATCAGCAGCAGCCACCCGATCGGCGCCCATTCGAACTGGCCGCCCGGCAGCTTCGGAGCGTGGCTGAACGGTTCGAGATTCAGTACCGCCTGCGGGAACTGCGCGATCGACCCCACCATGAAGATCAGCAGGAACGCGACGAGCACTCCCCACGCCACCGGCGTGAACCGCGGAACGACACCGAACAGCAGGACCGTCACTCCGGCCAGCATCCAGATCGCGGGAAGCTGCACGAGCGCCGCCCCGACCACGCCGGGCAGGGCCCCACCCACGTCGCCGACGGACGCGCCGTAGGTGAGCCCGCCGGCCACCCCGGCCACCACCATCGCGACCGCCGGACCCAGCAACGCGAACAGGATGTGGCTCGACGCCCACCGGACCCGGCCGACGGAACCGGCGGTCACGGGCTCGAGACGCTGCGCGTTCTCCTCCGAGTACAACCGCAACGACGCGGAGATCGCGTAGGCCGCGGCCGCGATGGCGAGCATGGTGAACGCGTAGCCGATGAACGATTCCTCCAGCGACTGCGACCCACCCATCCGCAGGATGATGTCGCGGATCGTCTGACTGTTGCCGACCTGGCCGCCGACGCCGTTCGCGGCGCTGCCGATCAGCAGTCCGTACAGTCCGAGCCCGGCGGTCCAGGCCGCGAGTGTGCCGCGGTGCATCCGCCACGCAAGCCCGAGGGTTCCGGCGAGCGCAGGCGATGCGTCGGTGGGACCGGGCCGTTCGGCGATCAGGCCGGCGCCGACATCGCGACGGCGCAGGAGAGCGTATGCCGCCCAGGTGAGTACGGCCGCCGTAACCAGGCTGGGGATAACGACCCACCAGCGTTCGTCGGCATACGGACGGATCTGCAAGGCCCAGCCGAGCGGCGAGAACCACGACAGGGTGCCGCTGCCGGCGTCACCGACCGCGCGCAACGCGAACGCGACGCCCAGCACCGTCAACGCGATGCCGCGCGCGACGCGGGCGCCGGTGCTCACCTGGGCCGCAACGGTCGCCACCGCCGTCAACACCAGACCGGAGCAGGCCAGCGACGTCCCGAAGGCCACCGAGCCGCCCACCGGGAGGTCGCGGGCGAGTAACGCTGCCGCACAGAAAATCCCGGTGACGACGGAGGCACCACCGGCGAGGATCAGCGCCGCGGTCAGACCTGAATACCGTCCGACGGCGGTGGAGTCGAGAAGCTCGGCCCGGCCGGTCTCTTCCTCGGCGCGGGTGTGCCGGATGACGGTCAGGATCACCACCAGCCCGATCAGCGTGTAGTAGATGCCGGCCTTCCAGACCCCCACCGAACCGAGGCTGGAGTTGAAGATCGGCCCGTACATGGCGATCTGCGCGGGGCTGGCCGCCGTGGTGGCCGCGAACTCCGCCAGGTCGGCCGGCGAGGTGTAGATGTCGGCGATGCTCGTGACGTACAGCGCGGGCGCGAACGCGAAGATCAGCACCCACAGGGGCAGCGCGATCCGGTCCCGGCGCAGGAACAACCGCAGAAAGTGCAGCGTCCCCGTGAAATCCGAGGAAGATACCGGCGCCGGTTCCACGGGCCGGAACCGGGACACCGTCGCGGTAGTCATGCCCGCACCTTCTCCACCGTGTCGGACGACGCCGTCGGGCCGTCGTCGATCTCGTAGTGCCGCAGGAAGAGTTCTTCGAGGGTCGGGGGCTTGCTGACGAGGCTCCGCACCCCCGTGTCGCCGAGCACCCGGATGAGTTGGCCGAGATGCTCGCTGTCGACCTGGCAGTGCAGCGTGGTCCCGTCGAACTGGATGTCCGCCACACCGTCGATGCGACTCAGATCGCCGGGATCACCGAGAAGTTCGGCAGTGATCGATGTTCGGCTGAGATGCCGCATCGACGCCAGTGTCCCGGATTCGACGGTCCGCCCCGACCGGATGATGGTCACCCGCTCGCACAGCGCCTCCACCTCGGACAGGATGTGACTGGACAGCAGCACCGTCACCCCGCGGTCGCGGGCCTCGCCCACGCACTCACGGAACACCTGCTCCATCAACGGATCCAGCCCGGACGTCGGCTCGTCGAGCAGCAGCAGGCGGGCGTCGGACGAAAACGCCGACACCAGGGCCACCTTCTGCCGATTGCCCTTCGAATACGCTCGCCCCTTCTTCCGCGGGTCGAGGTCGAAACGCTCGATCAGATCCTTCTTGCGGGTCTCGTCCAGTCCGCCGCGCATCCGCGCGAGGAGGTCGATGGTCTCGCCGCCGGACAACGACGGCCACAGTGTCACGTCGCCGGGGACGTACGCCATGTCGAGGTGCAGTGCGACGGCGTCGCGCCACGGATCGCGGCCGAACACGATGGCCTCACCGCTGTCGGGGTGCAGGCTGCCGAGGAGGACGCGGATGGTGGTGGACTTGCCTGCCCCGTTCGGCCCGAGGAATCCATGTACTTCCCCTTCGCCGACCTCGAGGTCGAGTCCGTCCAGCGCCCGGGTTCGTCCGAACGTCTTCACCAGGTTGCGCACTTCGATGATCGCGCTCATAGCTGCTCCTAGTTCGGGGAGTCGGTATGTTCTGGGGGTGCCGCACCCGCCTGCGCGGCGCCGTCTTCGGTGGCCAGATATGCCTCGAGCATCGACGAATCCGGCAGCAGACCCTCGGTGTACATCTCGAGGGCGGGCAGCGTGACGTCGGTGGCGAGGTCGCGGATGGCGGTGGCGTAATCGAGCGGAACTTCCTTGTCTGCGCGCATCTGCAGGTAGAGCAGCATCGCGCCGACGTTGTAGAGGGTCAGGTAGCGCGCCCGCGCCGCTGGGTTGCGGCTGGGCCGGACATTTCCGGTCGCCACTCCCAGTTCGAGGTACTGCGTGGTGTCTTCCACCATGTGCTCGAAGAGGGATTCGCCGAGACCTCCGCCCGCCTGGAAACTCCGCACGATATACGCGACCAATGGGGCGTACTGCTCGATGTCGGCGAGGGCCTGCATGGCTCCCGCCGGTCCGGGCGTCGATATTGCCTCCGCCTTCTGCTCCCGGATGATCCGCAGAACGTGCTCGTCGCATTCGGCACGCAGGCCGTCCTTCGAACCGAAATGGTGGATGACCAGGCCGGGTGACACCCCGGCGGCGGTGGCGATCGCCCGCACTCCGGTGCCGAAACCGTGATTGCCGAACACCGTGATGGCCGCGTCGCGCACTCGGGCGCGGGTGGTCATGTCGGGTTGCGGAACCCCGGAAGCGGCATTGGTTGAACGCATGTTTAATACGCTAAACGCGCGTTCAACCGGGCGCAAGGGGTGACTGCGTCAAGATTTCGTCAAGGCGGAAACAGCCGGGCGCCCAGTGAACACGACACTCGGGCGGGGGAACCGATTCCGGGCGCAGGTCTCGTCCAGGGCTTCGTCGACAGCCTCGCGCAGATCGACCCGATCCGCGTCCGCCAGGACCAGCTCCGTCAGGATCACCCCGTGGTCGCGCCGGACCTGTTCCATCAGCCCGATCGCGTCGTCGATGGCTTCGGAATCCGCGGCGCAGCGAAAACCGACGAGCCGCGGTTGCGGCTGTTCCATCACCGCACGCAGCGCATCCTCGATGCCCGGGCCGGTCGCGCCGAGGACCGACAGGTCGAGCAGCGTGTTCTGCCGCGACTGCTCGTGCGCGAACAGATGGGGAAGATGAAGCGTCATCGGAACCTCCTCGATCCGTCGACGGCCGTGGGTGGGCCGACTCGGGGATTCAGTTCCAGATCTACCCCCGTCGCGCGAGGATTCGGCGGGTCTTGACGCCGATCTGACTCCGGCGACCGCAATCCTGACGCGGTGTTGGCGCGGCCCTATGCCGTGGTGGCCTTCGCGACCGCGTCGCGCGTGAGACCGGTCAGCTTGTCGACGTTCTCGGGAGTGGCCGGATAGCCGGCCGAGGTCACCCCGATGACGTACTCACCGGCGAGCGCGCCGTACCCGATGTGCGTGTCTTCGCCCTGAGTGACGGCACCGGCGAACGCCTTGTCGCCGACGCCTGCCGGCGCGGGCAGCGCCACGAAACCCGGCACGACTTCACTCTTGCCGATCGCCTGCTCGAACGCGGTGGACGCCGCAGCGGAGCTGGCGTATTGATCCACGGAGATGGTGACCCTTCGCCCGTCGCCGCCTTCGTAGATGACCATTCGCGTCGCTTCGGGGGCACCGGCCGCCGTGGAGTTCTCACCCGTCGCGGTCTGTCGCTCGATCTCAGGGAAGTAGCTCTGCACTCCGTCCAGCGCGACGACCACGTCCTCGGGCACGAGGTTCGCCTCGGACGTCGTCTGATCCTGCTGCGACTCGGCATCGGACCCGGAGTCCTGCTGCCCGCACCCCGCCGCGAGCACGACCCCGGCCAGGACGATCGAGAGGAAGGCGAGAGATCCGCGACCGCCGCGCGTGCGCACGCCGTGCCGCTCCGTCGATTGCACCACGCCGGATACCCCCTACTGCTCGGGACGAACCACCCGTCGAGCCTAGTATGGAAAAGATCCGAGTACCTGCAGTTTCGACGCCGCCCACCCGGTTTCGGCGTCCGGCCAACACTGTGAGGAGTCCACGTGACGAGCGAGGGAAGCATCCGGATCGGCAGCCGGACCATCACGTATCTCGAAGCCGGTGACCCGAGCGGGCCGCTCGTGCTGCACAACCACGGCGGACCGTCGAGCCGATTGGAGGCCGAACTGTTCGACTCGTACGCGAAGGCCAACGGACTGCGATTCGTCTGCGCGGATCGGCCGGGCATCGGTCGGTCCGACCTCCAGCCGGGTCGCACCTTCGAAAGCTGGACCGACGACCTCCTGCTGCTGGCCGACTCGTTCGACGCCGACCGGTTCGCGGTGACCGGCTGGTCCGAGGGCGGACCGTGGGCCCTGGCGGCGGCCGCGTATCTGGACCCGATGCGACTGGTCAGCGTCGTGTGCATCGCCGGCGGCAACTACGGAACGTTCGGCGCGAACTGGGCCGCGGATCATCTGAGCAGCGTGGACGCGCTGGGCGGTCGCCTGGCGCTGCACTTCCACCCCGGTTTCACCCTTATGTACGAGCTGCTCGGCATGAGCGCCACACATTTCGAGGAGCGTTACGGGCAGGCGATCACAAAGTCGGCGTGCGCGGCAGACCGGGAGGTACTGGCCGACGAGGAAGTCCTCACAACATTCCTGAAGGCAAGCCGGGAGTGCTTTCGTCACGGCGCAGACGGACTCGTCGTCGACGCCACGATGCTCTACGAGGCCTGGCCGTTCGACATGACCAAAGTGAAACGCCCGGTGCACTTCTGGCAGGGCGGCGCAGACACCCTCGTCCCCGAGATCATCAACAAGACGGTGGCCGACAGGACTCCGGGCGCCGTCTGGCACCCGGTCAGCGGTGGTGGTCATTTCATCGCCGTCAGCCACGCCGACGACATCCTCGCGCTGACAGCGAGCGACCTTGCGTCAGCATCCAACTGAAGGGCCCGGCCGAGAACTGCCACGCCACTGCCGCTTCCGGCATCCGGTCGGGACCGAAATTCACTGTGTAATGGTCATGTTCCGAGTTACTTTGGGTTAATGCCACCCTGCTACCACGTCACCTCGGTGTTGAATCGTGCATCCATTTCCCGATACGGATTGGACTGGAGTCGGATGGGTGCGGCTCGCGGTATCGCAGGGAGCTACCGCCCCGAGCAGCAGGGCTGTTTCCTCGCTGCAGGCGAGCGGGAACGCGACTGGTTCGTGCGGATGAACAACACCGGTGGAGCAGTGGACGTGTGGGAAGTCCACGGCATCGATGATGCCGATCTGGTCCAGTCTCCGGAAGGCTACTTCTACTTTCCCGGTGTCATCGAAGCCTCCGAATTGCTGTTGGTGCAACGCGACCTGCCACCGGCCCGGAACTAGTGAATGCGTGTGCGTGAGAGAGGCCCGACTCGCACGAGCTGTAACGAATTCTTGTCCGCCGCCGAAAGTCCAGGGGGCGAGGTACGTCTCGAGTCTCGGGGAATGAAGAAATGGGAGGGCTCATGAGCAACCAGTTGGGGCGCCGCGCATGCGCTGCGGCACTCACTGCTGTCGGGTTGGGAACCGCTGTCGTGGCAGGAGGGGGTGCGGTCGCACATGCTCAGCCCGCACCACCGACATCGACGACGATGACGTGCTCGAGCGCGAATCCGCTCGTCTGGGCGCCGCCGTTCACGTGGACCGTCAATGCTTCGTCCGGGGAGTCGCTGCGACCGGGTGGGTCGGTGTTGGAGCCGGCGATCCTGCTCAGCGGCGGGAACGAACTGCCCACGCCGCCCGGCGGTCTGATCCCGAGCATCGGAATCAACTGGTACGGCACGCGGGTGTCGGTCGACTGGCACAACACGACGACGGGCGCGACCGGCCACAGCGTCAGCGACGAGGCGGCGTGGCAGCAGAACCCGGGAATCCCGATCAACCGGACCTGGACGGGAACCGGAACGGTGTCGTTCACCGTCACCGTCCAGACCGGCGCGGGATGGTGGTTCGTCAATTCCCAGAACGCCGTCTGCCAGGGAACGATCTCCGTCGTACCGGGGCGGTAATCGGAGCCGTCGGCGGCGTGGCGCACAGTGCCCGCCGCCGACAGTCCTCGGCTGTCAGGCGGGTGGTTGCCCGTCGTTCGCCTCGGCGAGTTCGGCAAGCCGGTCCGCCGACGCCAGCAGCCAGTCGGACGTGGTGATGCGGGCACGCTCGCGTCGTTTCGGGTCGTCGGTCAAGCGCGACCAATCATAGGTATGCGTGACCCGGACGCGGCTCTCGTCGAGCGGCTCCAGCTCCCAGCGCCACAGATGCCCCGGCGGTGGATGACCCTGCTCGGACGGCGTCCAGGCGATCAGCCGCCCCTCTTCGAATTCCACCACGTGGTTGTCGCGGATGCCTGCGTTGGTCAACGTCATGGTGAATACGTCACCCACGGCGCGCACCCGCTGCCCGGGCGCAGCCTCGGCCAGGTTGTCGTTGCCGTCCCAGCGCGGCTGTTGCACCGGGTCGGCGATCAGTTCGAAGATCACCCGCGCCGGGGCAGTGATGACGCGGCTGGCGGTGACGATCGTGGGAATCTCGTTCTCCTCGGTCATGACTCGATCACACCACGGAGTGACTACAGGTTCGACGCCGACGCTCGGTTTCCGAGGTACCGTCGGAACCATTGACCGACGGCGATCTGGAGCACCATGCCTCTTCTTCCTACGCTCGGCAAGTCGATCGCGATCACCGGACTGGCGCTGGCCGGATTGTTCGGTGCCGCCGCCCCGGCCGCGGCGGACCAAACCCAGGACCGGTGGGTGAACATTCCGGACACCGCGACGGTTGCTCACGGTATTGCCTGTGGCGGCAGGATCGGAGGAGTCACCGTTGCCACCGACGCGCTGCCCGGGCTGGTCTACGTTCGGCTGAACGCGACGTTCGTCGGTGTGTCGGCGACGCCGGGAGTGCTGTGCTCGGTATTCGCGACGCTGCACTGGCGCAACCTGGATACCGGTGCCACAGGATCGTGGTCGGCCGATGTCAGCGGCGGACTGCTCGACTTCCCGGCGGAACCGTGGGCCCACCTCGAGACGGGATCCGGTCGCGTCGAGGTCACGCTGACCACCGACCGCCCGCACATCCCCAGCAGCACCGAGATCACTGTGTATTGAGTACCGGACAACCGAGGAAAGGGCACAACATGCGCAACCTTCGACGTACGGCAGTGGCGGGGGCAATGATCGCGGGACTGATGGCCGTCGGAACGGCAACGGCGTCCGCCGCGCCGTTCGGCTCCCTGGGTGACGGCCCCGATCTCGTGATCACCCAGGCAAATATCGAAGGCATCAGTGCGTGCGCCGTGCGCGTCACCAACGAGGGCGACGGCACCGCCACCGGTGTCACTGTCCACACCCCGCTCGTGTACGAGAGCACGACCCTCGGCACGCTCGCTCCCGGCGAATCGAAAATCGCCCAGTACTTCGACTGCGGATTCTCCGAGCGCATCTTCTACTTCGCCACGACTGCCGGTGAGACGAACTGGGGCGACAACTTCCTGTACCTCGAACTCTGACCGCCCGTGGGCGCGGGAAGCACCCCTTGCCGACCTCGATAATCACGGATCCAATGAACTTTTTCAGAATATTTAAAAGAAGCCATTGACTCGCTGAAGATCTTCACTATAGTTCTGTGAGTCAGGTCACCCAGTGGGAGGAAAAGCCAATGACGGCTGAGAGCTCAACGCACACTCCCCCCGCGACGAGTGCCCTGTTGACGACCGTCGGCAACAAGATTCGCACCATGCGCAAGGAGAAGGGCCTGACCCTTGCGCAGCTCTCGGACATCACCGGACTCAGCCCGGCGATCGTCAGTCAGATCGAGCGCGGTCTGGCCAATCCGTCCTTCACCACACTCGCCCAGCTGGCCCACGGGCTGGACATCCCGGTCGGCAGATTCTTCATCGGCCAACCGGACACCACGTCGCCCGTCGTGCGAAAACACGAGCGGCGCAACCTCGTCGGCGTCACCAAGAAGTCGATGGGGGAAGCCGTCTACGAGCTGCTCACCCCCGAACTGGGCGGCGGCGCACTGGAGGCGCAATGGATCGAAACTCCGCCCGGACACGACACCAGCGCAACCCCGTTCCGTCACAGCGGCGAAGAGTTCGGCATCATCCTCGCCGGCCGCAAAGACATCTATCTGGATGGGGAATGCCATTCCCTGGAAGCGGGTGACTCGATCACCTTCTCCTCGGACATTCCGCACTGGTACAAGAACAGCTACGAAGAGGTATGCGTAGCGATCTGGGTCAACGCACCACACGCGTGGTGACCGCGGCGTACATCCGCACCGGTACCAGAACAGCTACGAAGAGGTATGCGTAGCGAATTGGGTTGACACACCACCGTGGTGAACACGGCGTCCACCGCCTGCCGTCAGCCCAACCTCCTTACCGTCAGGCCGTCTCCCCGGCCGGACACAACGCGTCGCGTTGCCGTGATGCGTCATATCCTCTTGCACCCTCGAGGTGCCAGCGTAAGGACAAGTCCATTGCTAGACACCACTGTGACAGCACCGAGCAGGCATCAACAACTCACACCCGAGGTCCGCAAAGGCCTTCTCGGCCTCGGCCTCGGCAACGCCCTCGAATGGTACGACTGGATGGTCTTCGGACTCCTGTCGGCGTTCATCGGACCGAACTTCTTCCCCTCCACCGATCCCCTCAGCGCGACGCTGAACACCCTGGCTGTCTTCGCCGTCGGCTTCGCCTTCCGGCCGCTGGGCGGCGTCCTGCTCGGAACCCTCGCGGACCGGATCGGCCGTCGCCGGGTCATGCTGATCTCCATCAGCACGATGGCCGTGACCACCCTGATCATCGCGATCACCCCCGGCTACGCTCACATCGGAGCGTGGGCAGGCGCCATCCTCGTCGCCTGCCGCATCATGCAGGGCGTCTCCACCGGCATCGAGGCGCCACTCTCCACCGCCCACGCCGTCGAACTCGTCCCCGCCGGACGAGAAGGCCTCGTCGCCGGTGTCATGTCGTTCTACGTCAACCTCGGTGTGCTCCTGGCGTCCCTGGTCAGCTTCCTGTGCAGTCTGATCATCGGCGGTGCAGCCATGGGTGAATGGGGCTGGCGGATTCCCTTCGTCATCGGCGCCGTGTTCGGCATCGTCGTCGTGTACCTGCGCCGCGCTCTGCCCGAAACCATGCGTCCGGAGGAACTGTCGGACAACACCACCGGCGCCGTCTGGACGGGCGTCCGCAAACATTGGCTCAGCGTTCTCGCCATCATCTTCGTGGTGGGTGCCGCCCAGGCCTACAACTACGCGTGGAACGTCGGACTGCCGGCCGCCGCACGCAGCAACTTCAAGGAAGATCCCACCTCGGTGTTCGCCCTGACGACTGCGCTCGGCGTCATTCTGGTCGCCGGCAGCTGGGTGGTCGGCAAGCTGACGGACGGCAAATCCATGTCACGCTGGTTCCTCTGGACCCGCGCGCTGGCCGTCCCCGCTGTTTTCCTGATGCTGATGTACGTGCAACCCGGGATCGGCGGCTTCGCGGTCGTGCTTCTGGGCGGCTCGGTGGTCCTGGTGCTGAACATGACCCTGTACAACGTGGTCAGCACGTCACTGATGCCCAAGAACTGCCGTGGCGCCGGCGTCTCACTGGGGTACGGGATCGGCGTCGCACTCTTCGGCGGCACTGCTTCCTACCTGCTCGTGTGGTTCCAATCCGTCAACGCGACTTGGATATTTCCGGTCTACGTGGCCGTGCTCTCCATCCTCAGCATCGTCTTCTACCTGCTTGCTCGCCGTGCCAACGGCATCTTCGTCGGAAAGTAAGGACTCCCATGACCAACCTCRATCTGCGCGTCGCCAGCCACGACCTCACGGCGCCCGTCGTCAACCGCTCCCAGGTGCTCGTGGTGGGCGGTGGCCCCGCCGGAGTGTCCGCCGCGGTCACGGCCGCCCGTTCCGGCGCCAGTGTCACTCTGCTGGAGCGCTACTCGTCGCTCGGAGGCCTGGCGTCCGGCGGCATGGTGCTGGTTCTCGACGACATGATCAACGGCCAGGACATCACGGTCACCGGAATCGTCTCCGAGTACGTGGAGCGGCTCCAGGCACTGGACCTCGCCGTCGTCCCGCCCAGGGAAGACCGCACGGCTTCCACCGAACTGTGGAACAAATGGGGCCGCTACGGAACCTTCGATTTCCACTCCCACACCAATCCCAAACCGATCTGCTACGCCGCCGCATTCGATCCCGACGGCTGGAAGCGCGTCTCCAACGACCTCGTCCGCGAGGCCGGCGTCAACCTCCGACTGCACACCTGGTTCTCGCGTCCCATCGTCGACGACGGCGTCGTCAAGGGTGTGGTGTGCGAGACCAAGTCCGGTCCCCAGGCGTTCCTGGCGGACGTGGTCATCGACACGACGGGCGACATCGACGTCGCATCCCGTGCCGGTGCCGCCCATATCAAGGACAGCTACATCACCACCCTCGTGTTCCGGTTGGGCGGCGTGGACACGGCCGCTGCCGAGCGCTTCGAACAGGAGAATCCCAAGGAGGCGCGGGCAATCAACCGCAAGATCAAGCGACTGCTCGGCGGCGCCTGGGAGCTGTGGTGGCTCAAGACACCGCTCGACGGCGTCGTCTGGTGCAACGCCCCGCACATGAGCGGTTTCGACGGCACCGACCCGGGCGACCTCACGGCCGCCGAGTTCGCAGCCCGCGACCGCATCACCGAGGCGGTGGAATACGTCAAGGAGCACCTCCCCGGGTTCGGCAACTGCTACGTCGTGGACGTCGCATCCCAGCTGGGCGTCCGCCAGACCCGCCTCCTCGAAGGCGAGTACGTCATGACCAAGGAAGACGTGACCACCCGGCGGCACTTCGCCGACTCCGTCGCCCGCGGACGCGACTACTACTACCCGTACCGCTCACTCCTCCCCAAGGAAGTGGAGCAGTTGCTCGTTGCCGGCAGGCACTACTCGGCGACCCCCGACGCCCAGAAGATGTCCCGCGAGATCCCGCCCTGCATGGCCATGGGCCAGGCGGTCGGTGTCGCGGCGGCCATCGCCGTCCGGGACGGCGTGACCGTCCGCGACGTGGCCGCCGTCGAAATCCAGGCAGGCATGCGCAACCACGGCGCGGATCCCGGCGACATCCCCTCCGCCAACGCCACCCTCGACCAGGAAGCGACGGTCCCGGCATGAGCACCACCACCGAAGAACTGAACGTCACCACCGCAGATCACCCGACGCGGACGGCGTTCGCCGATGTCCCGGCTCCGGCAGCCCCGAAGCTTCCGCTGACCGGCGTCAAGATCGTCGACTTCACCCAGGTCTACATGGGACCGAGCGCGACGCAGATGCTGGGCGACTACGGCGCGGACATCATCAAGGTCGAACGCCCCGGTGCCGGCGACATCGCCCGCAACTCGTTCCCGGACCCGGACGGACAGGACAACCCGATCTTCCTGGCCATCAACCGCAACAAGCGCAGCATCAGCGTGGACACGCGCACCGAGGACGGCCGGGCCGTGCTGCGCAAGGTCATGAGCGATGCGGACGTGGTGGTCAGCAACTTCCGGGCCGGCGTCATGGAACGCATGGGCTTCGGATACGAGAAGCTGAAGAAGGACAACCCCGGGATCATCTGGGCGTCCGGCACCGGTTTCGGCACCGAAGGTCCGTACTCCCACAAGGGCGGCCAGGACGCGATCGCGCAGGCCTACTCCGGCGTGATGTGGCGGCGTGAGTCGGACGACGCGCCGCCCGTCGTCTACCCGACCACCCTGTGCGACTACACCACCGGCATGCACCTGATGCAGGGGATCCTGCTGGCGCTGCGCGCCCGCGAGCAGTACGGCACCGGGCAGAAGGTGGAAGTGACCATGTACGACTCCATGCTGCACATGCAGATGCAGGAGGCGTGCATGCAGCTCAATCGCGGTTACGAGGTCAATTGGGGCGCAATGCCCTTCACTGGGGTCTTCCCCACCACGGACGGGGCCGTCTGCATGGTCGGCGGGTTCACGGCCGACCCGCTCCTGCACATTTCCCGCGCCCTCGGCCTGGACGAGGACCTCACGCTCCGACCGGAGTTCTCCACGAAGGAACTCCAATTCGACAACAAACCGGCACTGCAGGCGATCTTCCGGGAACACTTCGCGCAAAACACCACGGAGTACTGGACGGCGAGACTCGAGGAGGAGGGTCTGCTGAACGCCCCGGTGAACACCCTCGAGCAGACGCTGGCCGACGAGCAGACCCGCATCAACGGCATGATCGTGGAAGCCGACCACCCGACTGTCGGCACGGTGAAGATGCTGAACGCCCCCATCCGGCTCTCGGCGACCCCACCGTCCATCCGGCACAGCGCACCCCGTCTCGGCGAGCACAATGCCGAGGTGTTGCGGGAACACGGATTCGACGACGACGTGATCGCGCGTCTCGTCGCGCTGGGGGTCCTTGCATGACCGACAGCACGACCGAGAACGGTGACGACGTCATCCTCACCGTCGACGACGGTGTGGCCACCGTGACGATCAATCGTCCGCACGTGCTGAACGCCGTCGACGGTCCCACCACGGCACGCCTGAACGGCATCTGGGAACAGTTGGAGCGGGACAACAGCATTCGCGCGGTCGTCGTCACCGGCACCGGACCGAAGGCCTTCTGCACCGGGGCCGACATGACGGCCGCCGCGGTGGACAAGACCGGACTGGAGTACTGGGCCGAACTGGACGCCAACGGCTTCGGCGGACTGAGTCTGCGCACCACCCTCGATGTTCCGGTGATCGCCAAGGTGAACGGCTACGCACTGGGCGGCGGCATGGAAATCGTTCTGGGCGCGGACATCGTGGTGGCCGCCGACAACGCCCGGTTCGGTCTGACCGAGCCGCGGGTCGGGCGTCTGGCGCTCGACGGCGGCATCCATCAGCTGGTGCGCCGGGTTCCCTACACCCAGGCCATGGGCATGCTGCTGACTGGACGCAAGGCCGACGCCGCCGAGATGCAGGCGATGGGGCTCGTCAACGAGGTGGTCCCGGCCGAGGAGCTGGACGCCGCCGTGGATCGCTGGCTCGACCAGATCCGGGCGTGTTCGCCCACCTCACTGCGGGCCGTCAAGCAGATGGTCACGCGCACCGCCCATCTCACCGCCGCCGAGGCGCGGGGACTGCGGCTTCCGGCACTCATGGACGCCTTGGACAGCAAGGACTCCGCCGAAGGCGTGCTGGCGTTCCAGGAAAAGCGCGCGCCCGTGTGGTCCGGCGCGTAGCTCGAACGGAAAGGAAGAACCATGCGCGAATCATTGGAACACGGGGTGTGGGGCGTCGTCGCCACACCGTTCATCGGCAGCACCCAGGATGTCGACACCGACAGCCTCGCGAATCTGGTGGAGCACTACGAGAGGATCGGCGCCGTCGGTTTGACGGTGCTCGGGGTGTTCGGTGAAGCCGCGGCACTGTCCACGGAAGAACGAGCCCTTGTGCTCGAAACGGTCAGCGAGGCTTCCGATCTCCCGCTGGTGGTGGGTGTCACCGCCCTCACCACCCGCCCGGTCGTCGAGGAGATCCGTGCCGCCCGAGCCGCGGCGGGCGAGCGGATCCGGGCGTTCATGGTGCAGGCCAACTCGGCCGACGCCGACGTCGTCACCGACCATCTGCAAGCCGTGCACCGGGTGACCGGCGCCGCGATCGTGCTGCAGGACTACCCCGCGGCCAGCGGCGTGGCCATCGGCACCGCCGCGCTGGCCGCAGTCGTGCGGCGTTGCGAGTTCGTCGCGGCCGTCAAGGCGGAGTCACCACCGACGTCCGTGGCCGTCGCCGAACTCACCGCCGCCGTGAATGTCTCGGTCTTCGGCGGACTCGGCGGGCAGGGCCTGCTGGACGAACTGAAATCCGGCGCCGCAGGCGCCATGACCGGATTCTCCTATCCCGAAGCGCTGGTGGCCTGTGTCCGGGCCTGGCAGACGGGCGGATACGAGGCCGCACGCGAAGTCCTGCAACCGTTCCTGCCCCTCGTCAATTTCGAGCAGCAGGCGAGGATCGCTCTCGCCGTCCGCAAGGAGTTGTTGTTGCAGCGCGGACTGATCCGGGACTCGGCGGTGCGCGCCCCGGCCGCATCGTTCCCGGAGGTGCTCCGCGACAGTCTGACAACGCATCTGGCCGAGGCCTCACGGGCCATCGAGACGCTCACCGCCGGGAGGATCTGATGGATCTCGGAATCCGCGGCAAGACCGCGCTCGTCGCAGCGTCCACCGGCGGCCTCGGCCTCGCCGTCGCCCGGGCCCTCTCCGCCGAGGGCGCACGCGTGGCGATCACCGGACGGCGGCGCGAGCGTGCCGAGGAGATCGCGTCGTCGCTGGGCGGTGCCATCGCGATCGAGGCCGACCTGAGCACCCCGGAAGGCACCGCGACCGCCGTCGAGCGCACCGAGGCGGAACTGGGACCGGTTGACATCGTGGTGCTCAACGGGCCCGGGCCCAGACCGGGCGCGGCGGCGACCCTGGGCGCGGACGATCTCGCGGCGGCATTCGACATCTTGCTCCGCCCGCACCACGCACTCGTCTCGACCGTCCTACCCGGCATGCGGGAGCGTCGCTGGGGCCGGGTTCTGGCCATCGGCTCCTCCGGAGTTGCTGCGCCCCTGCCCAATCTGGCGATGTCCAACACCGGTCGCGCGGCCCTGGCGGGGTACCTCAAGACCCTCGCAGCCGAAGTCGCCCTCGACTGCGTCACCGTCAACCTGCTGCTGCCGGGCCGGATCGCCACCGACCGGGTGGCCGAGCTGGACGCGGCCGCCGCCAAGCGCCGAGGTGTCACCGTCACCGACATCGAAATCGAATCGCGCAAGACGATCCCGGCCCGCCGCTACGGCGACCCCGACGAATTCGGCGCCGCCGCCGCGTTCCTGTGCAGCGCCCCGGCGTCGTACATCACCGGCGTCGCACTCCGCTGCGACGGCGGCCTGATCCGCAGCCTCTAGGGCAGAACACAGCCCTCCACCTCCCGAGGAGACACGATGACCACGACCGTCACCGAGCCCACCGGCTCACACATCCGGAACGACGTCCCGACCGCGCAGCACCTCGTCAACGGCGAATGGCTGGGCGGCGCCGACACCGCGCGCTGGAACCCGGCCCGCCCGAACGAGCTCGCCGCCTACTCGCCGAGTGGTGGTACCGCCGAGGTGGACGCCGCAGTCACGGCCGCCGCCGCGGCGCAGCCGGCCTGGGCCGCGCTCCCCGCACCGGCCCGGGGCGCCATCCTCATCACGGCGGCACACCTGTTGCAGGAACGGGGTTCCGCGGTGGCCGCGGATCTCGTCCGTGAAGAAGGCAAGACCCTCGCCGAGGCCCGGGGCGAAGTCACGCGCGCCGTGGACGTACTGCGGTTCTTCGGGTCCCTCGGATGGGCGGCCACCGGCGAGGTGCTCCCCAGCGGGCTGCCCGGAACCAGCATCACCACCCGCCGCGAGCCCCTGGGCGTCTTCGGGCTCATCACGCCGTGGAACTTTCCCATCGCCATCCCGGCGTGGAAGACGGCACCCGCTCTGATCTCGGGCAACACCGTGGTGCTCAAGCCGGCCGAACTGACGCCCCTGTCGGCCACCCACCTCGCCCGCGCCCTGCACGACGCCGGTCTCCCCGCCGGGGTATTCAACGTGGTCCACGGCAAGGGACGGGTGGTCGGTGACGCCCTGGCCCGCGACCCCCGCGTCGCGGGGCTGTCCTTCACCGGCTCCACCACCGTCGGGTTGGGGCTGCAGGACATCCTGAACGCGCGCCGGGCCCGGGTACAGCTCGAGATGGGCGGCAAGAACGCGGTGCTGGTGCTCGACGACGCCCGGAACGCCGCACAGGTGGTGGCTGCGGGCGCGTTCGGGCTCACCGGGCAGGCCTGCACGGCGACGTCCCGCGTGTACGTCACCCCCGGGATCCGCGAAGCGTTCGTCGATGCGCTGGTCGAGGAGGCCGCGCGGTACGTTCCGGGTGACGGCTCGGCGGACACGACCCGGATGGGCGCGGTGGTCAGCCGCGCGCAGTTCGAGCAGGATCAGGCCGCGGTCCGCTCCGCCGTCGAACGCGGCGCCACACTGCGGCACGGCGACTACGCCGGCGACCCGTCCGCCGGGCTCTTCTTCCCGGCCACCGTGCTCACCGATCTCCCGCTCGACGATCCGGCGGTCACGGACGAGATCTTCGGGCCGGTCGTCGCCGTCCTGGAGGTCGCCGACTACGAGACCGGGCTCGCCGCCGTCAACGATTCCCGCTACGGACTCACCGCGGGCATCTGCACCGACAGCCTGGCGCGCTCGACGGACTTCGCCGCCCGGGCACAGGCCGGCGTCGTCAAGATCAACCGCCCGACGGCCGGGCTGGACCTGAACGTGCCGTTCGGCGGGGTGAAGGACTCGTCCACGAACACGTTCCGGGAGCAGGGTCGCAGCGCCGTGGACTTCTACACCTGGGGGAAGACCGTGTACACGGGCGTCTGATCGCAAGAGTGTGATCGTGTGTGTGGCGGAAACGGTGGCTGTGCTGTACAACTAAAACAGCGAGACCGGTTTGTGACATGAACCACACCTAAACGTTACTTTTACACACGGCAATATCGACATGAACGACAGTTCCGGGGGGAACGGATCCGCGCAGGCAGATCCCGTTTCGGGAACGGTAAGGACACCACATGCTGTTCCCGATGGCGCCGACCGACTCACTGTTTCTGCTCGGCGAGTCTCGCGAGCATCCGATGCACGTCGGCGGCCTGGCGGTGTTCACCCCACCCGACGGATCGTCCGCGTCCGACGTGCGAGCGATGTTCGATGCGGCGCTGATCGGCGATCAGGTGGCGGCGCCCTTCCGTAAGCGGGCCCGCCGTTCGGTGACGTCGCTCGGCCAGTGGGGCTGGGACACTCTTCCGCACGACGAGGTCGATCTGGAACACCACGTGCGCCGCGACGCCCTGCCCCAGCCGGGCGGAATGGCCGAACTGATGACCCTGGTGTCGCGGCTGCACGGCACCCTGCTCGACCGCAGCCGGCCGTTGTGGGAGATGCACCTGATCGAGGGCCTCGCCGACGGCCGCTACGCGATCTACACCAAGATCCACCACGCCCTCGCCGACGGCGCGTCCGCGATGAGGTTGCTCCGCGACAGCATGAGCGAGGACCCGCACCGCCGGAACATGCCCACSCCCTGGCAGCCCCGGACCCCGCTGGCGGCCGTGCCGGACGCGGGCACGGCCGTCACGACCGGTCCCGGCKCCGCGCTTCCSGCCATGGCGTGGGACGCGGCCCGCGCCGCGGCRGGCGAGGTGGCCGGACTGCTGCCCGCGGCGTTGGGCACCGTGGACCGCGCYCTGCACGGCAAGGGTSGTGCGTTGTCGCTCACCGCGCCGCACACCCTGTTCAACGTGCCGATCAGCGGGGCCCGTCACGTCGCCGCCCGRTCGTTCCCCATCGAACGGATCCGGCTGCTGGCCAAGCACGCCGACRCCACCATCAACGACATCGTGCTGACGATGTGCGCGGGCACSCTGCGGGCCTACCTGCACACCCGCGACGCGTTGCCSGACAACCCGCTGATCGCGATGGTCCCCGTGTCGCTGCGCGCGCCGGAGACCGGAACCGGTGACCGYACTCCCGGAGGCAACCGGGTGGGAGTGCTCATGTGCAACCTGGCCACCCACCTTCCCGACCCCGCGCACCGCCTCGAGACGGTGCGCAACTGCATGAACGAGGGCAAGGCCGCGCTGCAGGCGATGAGCCCCGCCCAGGTGCTCGCGATGAGCGCCCTCGGCGCCGCCCCGCTCGGAGTCGAGATGTTCCTCGGCCGACGGGGGCCGCTCCGTCCGCCGTTCAACCTCGTCATCTCCAACGTCGCCGGCCCCCGAACCCCGTTGTACTGGAACGGCGCCCGCCTCGAATCCCTCTACCCGCTCTCGATCCCCACCACCGGGCAGGCACTCAACATCACCTGCACCAGCAGCGACGACCAGATCGTCTTCGGCCTCACCGGCTGCCGCCGCACCGTCCCGGATCTGCACCCCATGCTCGACCACCTCGACGCCGAACTCGACCTGCTCGAGACCGCCGTCGGACTGTGACCTCCACGCCCACCCGCACAGAATCTCCCAAATCGAGACGAAGACAGGAACCGCCACGATGAACACCCCGACCACACCAGCCACCGCAACAAACACCGCCGTCCACGGCACCACACACGCCGCGGCGATCAGTACCGAGGAAATCAAGGCCCGGATCGAGGCCATGTTCGCCGACGACCGCCCCGATCAGCACCATCAGGCGCGCTGACACCCGCCCCCGACAGACCCGCGGGCCGTACCCGACACCAGTTCTCGTGGCTACGCGAGTGTGGGCGTCGCGGGCGGGGTGACCGAGATCGTCGAGACATCGATCAGCGAGGCGCCGACCTCAGTGCGCGGGACCCACCCCTTACTCGATGCCCTCGTCGACGCACCCTCCGAGGGTTCGTCTTACACCGTGGCGCCTCGTTCCGGCTGGCACACCACTTATCGCACAGACCGTGGGATGGCGCCCGCACTGCGCGTGAGCGGGTCTGCCGGCAGCGCCTCGGGTGCGGGCCGGCTCGGCGGGCTATGACATCGGGGCCACTTACCGGACCCGAGAGGCGCAATCTACGGTAGACTTCTATATAGAAGTGAGTCGAGGGTTCCTGCCCGGGCACCGAGGAGGGGAACATGGCACACACGACCGCGGGCTCGAGCTACGAGGCCGATCCGCAACCACAGCGCAGCGGCGTGAGCGACCACGAGTTCATCGCCCGGATGCGAGCCGAGCTGTACAAGAGGCCGAGCATGCGGCTGGTCGCCGACAGGGTCACCCACATCATGCTGGCCGGACGGATCGATCGAGACGACCCGATCCTCGAGCTCATCGAATCGGACGACATCCTCGACGAGAAGACAGTGCTCAGCGACGCCGTCGAACGCATCCTGTCGTTCCCGCACCTCTCCGCCAAAGAGGTCGCCGACACCTACGACAAGAACTGGGCCAATCCCAGCGATGCGCTGCGCAAGCTCAGCGCCAAAAGCGAAGTCATCGGGCTCAAGCGGGCCGGGAAGTTCCGGTATCCGCAATTCCAGTTCTCCCCGCCGGGCGAGGCGACTCAGGTAGTGCGGGAAACCAACGTGGCTCTCGGCGCCCGGGACGATCCGTGGGGTGTCGCGTCGTGGTGGCTCTCACCCAACCCGTCGGCCGAAGACCGCAAGTCCCCGGCCCAACTGCTCGGCGAAGGTGCCTACGACTCCGTGCGCGCGTTGCTACGAGCCGAGATCTCCGGCGACCCGAACCGGGGCGCCCTGACCCTGAATCCGACCCCGGCGGGAGCGGGAAGCGGACGGTTCGACTCCTCCGACGGGTCGTACCACTACAGCTATTTCGGGGAGGACGTCTCCACCTGCATCGCGGAGACCTACTGTCGGTCGTTGCCGTTGGATGATCACGTTCCCAGAATCCTGCGGAAGGCCAAGCTGGCCGGTCGGGTCCTGTCCCAGGTCACCGTCACAGACGATGTCCCGGTCGCACTCGTGCACGGCTCACATCTGGCGGCGATCGGCCAGGACACCTGGCTGACGAAATGCGGCCCCGTCGACTACCGGACCACCTGGGACTGGGCGGCAGCCATCCTGCACGCGACCGACGGGGTTCTCGGAATCAAATACCGGGCACGCAACGACGAGGACAGGTTCTCCGTCGTGATGGCAATCACGCCCAATGCCGGTGTGGGGCTGCCTGATCTGATGAGGATGTCCCGGGGCCCGATCGCGCTCGATGACCGAGCCGGGTTGGAGCTGGTCCGATCCCATCTCGCAAAGTACAACGCAACACTCATCTAAGCGTCTACGTCGATCTCATGCAGAGATTGCCATGGTTTCGTGTGGCGGTGGGCGGTGCGAGACCAACTCGAAACGGCTGATCGCCCGCCGTCCGGCCGAGCTGCGGCCGATCCTCCCCCACAGGACCGAAGTCGCACGGCGATACGGTGCTGGTCGCTCTGCCGCCCTTCCTACCCAGGCCTTCGTAGGGTCGGTGAATGACACTTTCGCGGCATGTCGGCGCGGGGGGGACGGATTCGGCCGTCATTCCCTCCCGAACCGTGCCCCACTCCACAGTTGTTTCGCGGGCTCGCCGCGGGATGTCACCCGGCTGACCGGTTTGTCCGACTCCAGTTCTATAGTTCGACATCCCGGCATATAGGACCGGTCGGTTTCTGTGGAGGGGTTCGTGACGCGAGCATGCCAACCGCTACGTGAGGCAATTCCCGCCCTGTCGTTCGAGCGACCGGTGACCCGCCGCTACGTGCACCGCCAGGCGGTCGCCGAGGTCTTCCTCACCGATTGCGTCGAGCTCCCTGAGCCGAACGGGTTCGCCGTCGCAGCGCAGTGGCCGCGACTGCACGGCTTCTACCGCGCCCGAGACGGCCTGTACGACCCGATGCTGCTGGGAGAAACACTGCGACAAGCGGCGATCTACCTCGCCCACAGCCGATACCGGGTGCCGCTGAACCGGCGATTCATCATGCAGGACCTGCACGTCCGCGCGCACCTCGACGCCTTGGAGGTCGGGGCGGCGGCCGCGGACGTGACCGCGACCGCCACACTGTCCGATCTGATGTTTGGCGGTGCGGTGCTGACGAGGTTCCGCATAGAGCTGCGGTTCTGGCTGGCGGGCAGGGAGATCGGATCGGCATCGGGTGTCGCCGCTGCACTCCCGCCGTCCGCCTACACGAGGGCACGGTGGGGCACCGCCGGCCCGCGTACCCCCGGCCCGGCGAGGTGCGGCACCGCCATTACGCCCGCCGTGGTGGGACACGTCGACGACCAGCACGTGGTCCTCGGCCGGCAGGCCGCGCCGGGCGAGTGGGAGTTGCGGGTCGACGTGACCCACCCGGTGCTGTTCGACCACCCACTCGATCATCTGCCCGGAATGCTGCTCCTGGAAGCGCTACGCCAGGGCGCGTTCGCGGCCCTCGAGGTTCCGGACGCCCACCTGGAATCGATCGACGCGGTGTTCCACCGATTCGCCGAACTCGATCAGCGTGCCACCGTCCGTGTCCGGGTCCTCGATGAGGATCCGCTGTCGGTGAGGGCGGTGATCAGGCAGGCCGGTGTCGACATCACCACGGGACACGTACGGCTTGCCCGCCGCTGAGCTGCTCAGCCTCGTGCCGCCACCTGCCCGATACCGACAACGGGTGCGCCGCCGCTGCGGGCCTGGCGGATCCGCTCGATGTCCGGCTGCCGGTCTGCGGGCATGATCCCGGGCAGCAGGAACGTCCACATGTCGTCGACCCGCTGTTCCAGGTCGGTGCGTTGCGTGAGCACCTGCGAGACCGTTTGGACACCGGTGAAGGCACCGATCACGAACCGGGCGAACCTCGGCGGATCGATGTCGGACTTGAGGTCGCCCTGAGCGATGGCGCACCGGACCAACTGCTCGCAGGCGTTGATCCAGTCCAGGTAGGGATCGGTGGGGCCCTGCTCGTCGGCGCTGAGTTCGAGGGTGATCCGGATGCCGGCGCGGACGATCGGGTCGTGCACGATCTGCCGGGCCATCTCATGGCAGAGCATCACAATCTGCTCGATCGCCGAAGCCTCTTCGCGGCCGATCGCCTCGACCGAGGCGATGGAGGTGGCATGCTGCTCGGCGACGATGTGCCGCGCCAACTCGTCTTTCGACCGAAAATGAAAGTACAGAGCGCCCTTCGTGAGGCCGGCGTTCTCGATGATCGTTCCGACGCTGGCTCCGACGTAGCCCTGCTTCTCGAACGTCTCCGCCGCTCCGAGCACGATCTGCGCTCTCGTCGCCACAGCCCTGGCCTGTTGAGACACTGAAACACCTTCCCTGCCCCCGTGAGCGAGAAAAAGACCAACGAATGGACCCACCCCGATTAGCTGGACGAACGCTACCAGTGCTCAGCGGGAGTCGCGGACCGGAACGACCCGAGACCATCGTGGTGGCCCGCACGTGTTCTCGCTTGTGCGGGCATCGTTTCCACGGAACGACTTCGAGGCGTGCGGCCATCTCAAAGAACGAGACCATTCGGACGGTATTGATGCTTATCGTCCTCTCGTCAGGGTCGGTCAGGTGACACGGGAACTCAGGGACCCAGCGGGCTGGGTGCAACAGCACTCGCGCACGGGGCGGGTAGAGCCGGAGCGCAGCGACCGGTGGTGCGGTGGTGATAACCGATCGCCTCCACCCGCCGGGCCAGAGCGACCGGGGCGTAGGCCCGCTCCCCGCCCATGCCGTAGGTGGCGACGTCGACCAGATACGCGGCGGCGGTCACCGGGTGCGACGGCAACGCCGTGCGCCCGTGCGCCGTGCACCACCGTTCGAACCGCCGCCACGCCGACGTGTACGTCAGTCCGCCGGCGGACGCCTCGGAACGGGACGCGGTTACCGCCCCGGCGATACGGGCGGACACCTCCTCCGACAACTGCCGGTGGCAGTGCCCACCCGTCTGCCGGGACCACATCCGATGCGGCGGAACACAATTCGGATCCGGCCTGACCATCGACACCGCAGCCGACGGACTCTCCTGCCACGGATTTGCGTTGCACTGACACCTGTCTACGGCTGCTCCTTCACCAACCCGAGCACTGCCGGGCCCACCATCATCGACGATGCGAATGCGGCGCCTCCCGGCAGGACGACGTGGGCCGGAGTCAGCCCAATCAGGACAGTCGCAATTCCGGTTCCCATCGCGAAGACGATCGCAATAGCGACTACCAAAACCGGCGCCCACAACAGTGGGAAGCGTTGCGGGTTCGCAGTATTGGCCAGCGTTTTCCTAGTAGTGAGGACATTTGACCCAGACCAGGCCGAAGGCAATCGGGCGGGAGTGCTCAGGTGCAACCTGGCCACCCACCTCCCCGACCCCGCGCACCGCCTCGAGACCGTCCACAACTGCCACGAGGGCAGAGCCGCCCTCCAGGCGATGAGTCCCGCCCAGGTGCTCGCGATGAGCGCCCTCGGGTCGCCCGCTCGGACGGGCGATGCGGTGTCAGTGGGCGTCGTGGAAGGCTTGGACGATGTCGGCGCGGATCCGGCCCCGCGAGGGCATCTCGTAGCCGTGTTCTCTCGCCCACTCGCGGATCTTCTTGACCTCGCCCGTCCTCGGAGTCGATCCGCTCGGGTCCGTTACCCGATTCGAGCGGTGCTTCCTGCCTCCGACCCTCCGGGAATGAGCAATGTAGTAGTCGAGGGCGTCGCGGAACTCCTTGGCGTGCTCGCCCTTCAGGTCGATCTCGTACTCGACGCCATCAACCGCGTAGTGGATGCTCTCCCCCGCGTCGCCGAACACGGTCCCGTCGATATCGTCCACCAACTCCACCACAGCCCTACGCGCCACGGATTCCACTCCCACCGTCATCGATACGAACGAAACAACAGTACTCGCGCCAGACAACCCATCACTGCTAGCTACGCTAGCTACGATTGCATCGCACCAAAACGCCAGCGACGAATCTCGTCGTCGCACAGCACCCTGCCCTCGTGTGCGAGCCGGCGCCGCCGGAGTCCTTTAAGAATCCACATCAGCGGCGCCAACCGGCGTTTCACCAGACGATCCCAACCCTCGCCACTTTCGTCACTGTGATGCAATTCGAGCGCCGGTCGCCGTGCCACCCCTCCGATCGCCCCCGCCCGAAGACCGAACATGAAGCCGCAGAAGCACTCTCGACCCGCATGTCAGCGGCATCATCGGCATCCGACGGGCCGAATACACGGAGGGCTGCCGCAACCTCCTGTGTCCACCTCTGCCTGTGCACACCGCCACTCCCCCGTGCAGGGGTTCCGCCGGGGTAGTGTGGCCCAGCCCCATCCAAGGCGCTCGGGCATCCGACCAGCAGACGAATCGGACGACCCGGCACCGTCAGCAGTCGCCGCCGCGTTCGGGCCCGGGGACCGCGGGAAAGCTCAGCGGTTTCGCGAAGGGAAACGCAACCGTCGTCTGCTTCGGCGGCACGGCACCGTTCCTTCTTCACCGGCACCGTGGCGATGAAGTAACCCAGCTCGGTCCGGTCCCCGGGGACACGGTCTCGGGCTGGTTCGTCCACCGGCCGGGGCCGGTCTACCCGGCGGATCCTGGCGTGCTCGGGTCGGCGGTGAGGTCGTCGGTGTCGGCGAAGACCAGGCGCCCGTCGTCGAGGGCGACAGCCCACCGGTGCACCGACGCCCAGGCGTGCCCGCGCTCCTCGGTGTCGGTCAGCTCGGCGTAATCCTCGACGATCCGACCGGTCTGCGCCGACTCAGCCGGCCGGCGCACCAGCACCCGCGCGCCCGCACCGAATGGACCGGGTTCGGGTCTCGGACTGTGATCCTTCTTCTCGGGCATCGGTCTGCGCCTTCCCCTCGGCTACCCGCCCGGATCATAAGCACCTCGCCGACGAAACCTCATGCAAGGCGCTACCAAGGGGCTGAGCGATCGACAACGATCCGGGCTCCTGTGCTTGCGCCCCGGCCAACGGCGGTTCCCATGGCTCGCTCGGCGGGTTGCCGGAGCATCCCGCGGCCGCGGCAGGTTGCCGACGAGCACCAACTCACCGCCCTCCCCGGACTCGGCCGCACCGTCCGCGGCACCCTGAACCTGATCCACGACCCGCACCAGCACGGCATCGGAATCCGATTCCGCCCAAAGCTCTCCGGGCGCGATCCCCTCAATGCTGCCGGTCGGTTCTCGCTGTCGCAGAGGAGAATGGTCTCACCCTCGAGGAGTCGGATCAGAGCCTCGGACACGTCGTCCGAGGCTCCGCCTTCTCCTCGGTGAGGGAGAGACGCCCGCCCGGGCCTGCAGTGGGTGTAAACAACACGGAATTGAGGTACCCGCAGGCAGCGGCCGATCCGAGGGGAGCAACGGTGTTCGAGAGGTTTACCGACCAAGCGCGGCGCACCGTCGTCCTGGCCTCCGACGCGGCCCGGGCCCACCACCAGGACTATCTCGGAACCGAGCACATCCTGCTGGGCCTCATCCGCGAACGTGACGGCGCAGCGGCGCGAGCGCTGGAATCGTTCGGCGTGTCGGCGGCCGTCATCGACGGCCGACTCACCACCGGTCACGGCGAGCAGGCCCGCTCCGGGCACATCCCGTTCACCCGGCACGCCAAACGGATCCTCGAACAGAGCCTGCGTGAAACTTCTCTGCTCGGCCACGACCGTATCGGCACCGAACAGATCCTTCTCGCTCTCATCGACGACCGCGAATCCACCGGCGCACGGTTGCTCGGCGAGGTCCTACCGGTGGACGTCGAGCAACTGCGTCAGCACATCCTCCGGCAAGTCACCGAGCATCGGCTCACCGCCGAGCTGGGGTTGGGGCCGACGCACGTCACCAGCCTCAGGTTGACCGACGCAGAACATGCGTTGTGTGTAGCCGCGGCCGCCGAGGCCGGCCAACCCCTCGACGCCTGGATGCGAGACCGGATCCTCGACGCGGCCCGTGCCGGCGGCGCGGGTACCGAATAGGGCCTGCGCCTCGGGCGAGACCGCGCGCCCGGACGCCGCGGCGGGTCCTCGGCACCAATTTCCACTGCGGTGAGGCCGGCCGGTCGGGATCCGGCCCGGTGACGGCGTCACCGCGGCCCTGGCCGGCGTTACGATCGGAGCATGGGACCGGTCGCCGTGGCGCGAGCGCTGATGCGGGCTACATACCGGCTCGTTCGTTTCCCGTTCCACCTGGTCGACGACGTGGTGCTGCCGGTAGTCTTCGACGAGCAGGCGCCGGTGCGGCGGGCGTACGGGAAGTTCCTCCTCGACTGCGACGCTGCCGCGGTGTACCTGCTCGCCGACGACACGGCGACGGTCCGTGCCGCCTTCCTCCGTCGACGCAGCGCCGCCCTCCAATACGCGATCGCCCGCCACCCAAGCAGCATCCACGCCGAATCCGAAGTCGTGATGGAACACCACCGGGCGCGCTTCCGCGAACGCCGCCGCGCTACCCACCCACCCGGCAACTCGACGACCCTCCCACCCCGGTAACAGCCCCGGGACCAAGCATGTGACGGAAGTCGGATGCGCTGCGCCGGCGTCGCCGCCGCCGCCGAGAACATCCACGTCGACCACGCGGGCGGGGTCAAAGCGTCACGGCCCCAATTCGATCTGGTCCTGCAGCGGCTGCGCGATGACGACGTCCTGGTGAGCATTCGGCTGGACCGGCTCGGACGGTCTTGCTGTCGAGTTCCAGCGCGAGCTGATCTGGCGAACACTCGCGATGGGCTGGCCGCCGCCCGTGCCCGCGGCCGCAAGGGTGGACGGCACTCGAAAACTCAGCCCCGACCAGATCGAACTCGCGCAACGCCTGTACGACGCCGGGAACACACCGTCGCCCAGATCTCCGGCATGCTGAAAGTGCCGCGCACCGAGCACCGGCCCCGCACGCCGCGGCACGCGCGACCGGAGTCCGGCGGAACCGGGGACGCGGCTCCTGGTAACTAGCACTAACGGCCTTCTGGTAACCATTCGGGACGAGCGCGGAAGCCCGGCGACCGGCGGAGTGCACGATGATGATGCGTATGCGGACGAAGTTTCACGACCAGCTCGACGACCTGACCGACCGGTTGGCGTCGATGTGCCACCTGGCCGGGGAGGCCATCGAGACGGCCACCGACGCCCTCGTGCGGGCCGACCTTCCGCAGGCGGAGCGGGTGTTCGACCTCACCGAGCAGATCGAGCAGTTACACGGTCCGTGCGAGGAGCAGGCGCTGGCGCTGCTSGCGTTGCAGGCCCCGGTGGCCCGGGACCTGCGCCAGGTCGTCACCGGGGTGCATCTGGTGTCGGATCTGAGCCGRATGGGCGGGCTGGCGCAACACGTCGCCGAGAGCGTGCGCCGCCGGCACCCCGACCACGTCGCCTCCGGGGAGGCGGAGGAATTGCTYGCCCGGATGGGGCGGGTGGCGGGCGAGYTGGCCCGAGGCGCCGAACAGGTCCTCCGCAAGCATGATCCCGAGCTGGCCGTCGAGCTCGGCAGGCGAGACGACGAGCTCGACGACCTGCACCGGCGACTGCTCACCCTGATCCAGGACCCGTCTTGGACCGGCAGCATCACCGCCGCGGTCGATGTCACCCTGCTCGGCCGCTTCTACGAACGCTTTGGCGACCACACCGTCGTGGTCGGGCGCCGGGTGATCTTCCTCGTCACCGGCGAACAGCTGAGCCCGTAGACGGACACACACTCGGGAGGCGCGGTGGTGCAGTCCGCCGGCGGATACCCGAGATGTCCGACCCGCCCGCCCGCCGCACCCTCGTCGGCAGCACCGGTGACGAGTCGATCCGCGGCATTGCGGTGGGCCGCGGGGCGCGCGTAGATTGAGATTCGCGGATCGAGAGAGTCATCGGTAACGGTGAAAAACTCGAGAAGCAGAGATCCGGCCGAGAATGTGAAAGCATTCCCGGCCGAACCCCTGTCCGGGGCATGTCCCGTGACTTCCCGGTGTTCAGTGCTCGGGGACGTTCGCCACCCTTCCGCCTCGGCACGCGGCACAACGTCGGACAAAGATGACGGCGATGTCGCTCGTGGATCACGCACAGCACGGTGGAGGATCCCGCCCTAGCTCCTAGCCGGTCGTGTCCGGGAACGCCGGCGGCGGCGGCCCCCTTCCCGCGTGAACCGAAGCTCCGCGGCAGGTGATCCCGGCGACGGCGGAGATCACTGGTCTGCCGGCCGTGCGCCGTCGGGTCGTTCCGTCCGGCCGTCGGTCGGTCGGTCGGTCGGTCGGTCGAGCCTCGGCCGTCGGTGCGACGCCTGCGGGCTCGTGCCGGGAGGGGGTGGGAGGGTTCATCGCATCGGGATCGGGTACGCCCGCTCCATGGTCACCGAACAGCAACCCCACCGGCATCCACCGCGGTCGAGCGAGTTCCCCGACCCCCGGGCGACGGATGCCCGGGAGGAGGAGCTACAGCAAACCCTGGTGCGGGTGGTGAAGCTCCTCTCGGCCAAGGGGATCCGGTTCGCCGTGGCCGGCGACTGCGCCGCCCACCTGCTCGGCGGGCCACCCGCCGAGCAGGACGTGACCATCGTCCTCACACCAGACGATGCGCGGCGCGCAGCCCAGACCTTGGCCACCGCCGGAATGCGGGCCGCCGGGCGACGCGAGGACCGGCTGAACACGGTCTATGACGGCGACACCCCGGTCGACCTGGTGTTCGGTCGTCCGAACTCCGTCGCGGTCACCGGGCGTCTGCTGGACCGGGCCTCACCGATGCAGATCGGGAGCGCCGCGGCCCCGGTGATCGCTGCCACCGATCTGATGATCGACAAACTTCACGAACTCGGCACGCATCGGTGCGACTTCGTGCCGATGGTGCAGCTCGCCCGGGCCCTGGGCGAACGGGTCGACTGGCCGGCCGTCGCCGCAACCACCGCCGACTCCCCCTATGCACGCGCCTTCCTCGGGCTCCTCGCGGATCTGTCGATCGCGGCGGCGACACCCCCCGCCGCGGGTGGAGGCGCGCGGTCGTATCCGACGACCCGAGCATCGGGCCCCGGGCCGGAGCCACCGGTCCGATGAGCAGCGCGGGCCACGGGGAGGGGGTGCAATGGTGTTCGAGTCGCAGGGCCCCGACCTGTGGCGGTCGGTGTTCGAGCGGGCCACGGACCTGGTGATGGTGTCGGACTTCGCCTCCGGCCGCATCCTGTCTCTCAACCCGGCGGGAATCCGGTTGGTGGGCCTGCGCGACGATTCGGACGCCCGCGCCCGGACCACCGCCGAGTTCCTCACCGACGCCGGGCTGGCCCAGACCCCTGCGGTGGAGGCGGCCCTGACCTGCGACGGGCACTGGGAGGGGATCAGCGAGCTGCGGCACTTCGGCACCGGGGCGCCGATCCCGGTGTCCGTCGCCACCCTTAGCGACAAGCACGGTGACCTGCACGAGTCGGCCGCCACCGTCTGCAGGAGCCGGTAGCAGTCCAGCAATGCGGTGGCCGGGCTTTGACGGACGGGGTCACGCGGGAGGTCGGTGCGCCGGTGTCGGTGCCCTGGTGTGCAGTAGTCATGTCGATCCCTCATTCCCCGTTCGCGCACTGATTCATGTCGCACGAGAAGTCGCCGCATCCGCAGAACGTGCCTGCACAGCGATTGGTCGCGGCGCCCTGGTCGCCTTCCCGGTAGTCGTCCTCGTTCGTCGCCACCGGTAACCTTTCGCTCGAGCCGGGACGTAACTCGTGCCCCGCCAATTCTTTTCGTCTTCGGGCAAGGGGGAGGTCCGCCGGGATCAGGGACGCAGTGCCACCGTCGGGCCGGAGAGTTTTCGGGGGGAGCCAAGCGGAGGGAGAAAAGCCTTCGGAGCCCTTGGGCCCGCCGCATGCGCCGGCGGTTGCGCGCAGGACCGGCCCGGCGAGACTCGGAAGCCGGAAGGAGAAACAAATGGCGCTTTTGCAGGGCGCAGCACAGCGGAGCTCGATCCGGGGGACACCGGAGGCGGCCTCGCTCGGGCCGAAGGACCGCGGCCGTCGAAGGTGGGCGTACAGACGAAAGTCCGGGCATTAATGTGCCCCGACGTCGGGGGGTGACGCCGGGGCGGGGGGTTCCGAGAATCGAATGGGGGGAGGAGTCCCGGAACTGCGCACAGAGTACACGGCGCGACCGACATGAGACCGTGCGGCCACGGTCCCGCGGTCGGTGTCTCGGAAACGGTCGATAACTGTAGTCGGCGATACCGCGTCTTTCATGTAGCCCACGTGGTGTTTCGGTGCCGATGGTGCGTTGTGGAGGGGATCTCGCCGTGCGGGTGATGCGGGTCGTTGATTCGGGCGATGTGCGCGGCGTCTTCGTGGCGCTGGTCAGCCGGTGAACCAGCGGTGGCGGCGGGTGGCGGCGAACTCCGCCTTCTCCCGGGCGAGTTCGACCGAGGGCCCGAAGAACGGGGCGACCGGGGTGGGGCCGGAGAGGAAGTCCGCATCCACCTTGCCGACCAGCCCGTCCCCGAACTCGATGTAGCAGGTGCCCTGGCCACGGTATTTCTCCGGCGGGGGCGAGCCGTGCAACCCGGCGGCGATGCCGGCGGCGACGGTGCGGGCGGCGTTCTCGGCGAAGGCGCCTGCCCGGGGAACGGGCGCGTCGGCGCAATCCCCGATGGCGTAGACCCCCGGGTACCGGGTGGCGAGGGTGCGCGGGTCGACGGCGACCCAGCCGTCGGTGCCGCCCTCGGTGAGGCCTGATGCCTCGATGACCGCCGGGACACGATGCGTCGGGATCCCGATGAACAGGTCGTAGGCGAGGTCACCGGTGCGGGTGGCCGCCACATGCCCGGCCGGGTCCAGCGCTTGCACCCGCAGGCCCGGGGAGTACGCGATGTCGCGGTCGGCCAGCGCGTCGACGAGCGCGGACGAGGTGTCCGCGGACACCGGGATCGGCGAGTCCATCGGGCTGAGCACATGGATACGGGTGCTCTCCCGGACTCCGCGCCGGGTCAGCTTCTCGTGCAGGAGCATCGCGCCCTCATAGGGTGCCGGTGGGCACTTGAACGGGACACTGAGGATCGCGAGCAGCACGGTCCCGCCGGTAAAGCTCTCGAGCCGCTCCCGCAACCGGCAGGCCCCGTCGATGGAGTAGTACTCGTGCCCGTCCTCGACGAAACCCGGGGTGGCGGCCGGGTCGTAGTCGGCGCCGAGCGCGACGACGAGGATGTCCGGCTGGTACTCGGACCGGTCGGTGGTCACGCGCCGGGTGTGTGGGTCGATCGAGGTCACCGCCTCCCGGCGGAACTCGACATCCGGCCGGGTGAGGTCGGCGTACGGAATCCGGACCGCCTCGGGCGGCTGGTCGTGGAAGAGGATGTCCATCTTGGAGAAGCCGAACATGAACGCGTCGTTCTGGTCGATCAGCACGACCTGGACCTCGCCGGCCAGCGACTCCGACAGGCAGGCGGCCAACTCCAGGCCGCCGAACCCGGCGCCGAGGATCAACACGGTCCGCATGTCACCAGTATTCCCCGGTCGGGGCGGTCGCGGCGGTCGCGGGCGAATCGCGATCCCGCCCGGCGGCGGTGCCGACGCGCGGACGCCCGGAACGGTGCCCCGCGTAGTCCGTCGACGCACTGACTGCACACCACCGAACGCCGATCGGTCATCGGTTGCACCACCGAACTAGCGGCCACCCGATTCCGCACCGAGCAGCGGTCCGTCGAACACATTGTCCGCAACGCAGATCTGCAGGCCACCGACGGACTCGAGTGGACGACTAAAGATATCGGTCGTTTCTGACGCACTGATCCGTGACCCACATCAATTCGAATGCAAACAATGCTCGGCATGGCAGGGTCAGATGTCTCGAGCAAGTTGTCGTCGATGGCCGGTGCCTATCTCCCTGATGCAGCGCCTCAGCACTGGTGCGGTGCCTCAACACTGCTCGAATGAGAGGCAATCCGAAGCAGTGTATAACTATGCAGAATTCGTGCCGATACGCTCGGACCTACTGTCAAACAGGACCAACCAGTCTTGACCTTTCGCCGATCAGCAGCGGACGATTGAGGTTCCTAGATTTCCACCCATCTACCCGCCGGAATCCGCGGCCGCACCGCACTACGTCGGCAAGACCACGGCTTCACGACGGCCGGCGTGTACGTCGGTTGAAGAGTCGATTCGAAAGGCAACCTCACATGGGCAGCACGGACCTCATCACCTACTTGAACTACATGTCTACCTGGGAGACCGAATCAGAGGAAAACATCGACGGCATTATTTCCGAGCAGGCTCTCTTTGTAAATCTTGGAGAATTCGATTCAGACACGGCGGTCAACGCCGAATTCACGACGCTGTACGACTTGTCGTGCGAGGTGCGTGACCTGACCATTGCGGAGGACGCTACCCAGATTGCCGCCGACGGAGCCGCGGTAGCTGCAATCTGGTCTTTCGGACTTGGGATGGCAGCGTTCGCCGCTCTCGAAGCTGCCGAGATCATTCAGCAAAAAGTTATTTCATCGAAGGCCACCGACCTCAACAATAAGCTGACATCGGCCGACGCTGACATCTCCGCTCAAATCAAAAACTCGCAGGTGAGTGATTACGTCGCTAAATACAAGCAAAACAACAATCTGATTGCGAGCAAGGCTCCGGTGGGCCTCGACACGCGAACATGTCGCGGCCTTCTACTGCAATTCTTAGCGCAGGTGCAGAGAAACACGACGTTGAATGTTGGGACTTTCAAGCAGTACGCCGAGTCCGCGCGGCGTCTATACAACAGCGACGAGATAAACGCGGTCTACGATGCTTTGGATACGCTGAATCTCAGTCAAAAGACCGATGCCGACGTCAAGAAATTCATGGACTTTCTGGCGGGTTGGAATTTCCCCGGTAAGCCCGAGATATCCATGATCCAAAATGCGTGCATCGCGATTATGTTTTATAAATTGAAAATTGCGAACGACACCATTAAGGCACAGGCAGAAGCTGCCGGCCTTCCTGTGGAGGAAGTGGACGCCACTGCTTTTGGCGCCATGGATGCTGTCGGCAAGTTCATTGCAGTTGTCGCAGTCGTCATGTCGGTAGCGGACGTTGTGTTTGAAATCCTGGACATTGAGAATGTAGTCACACAGTGCGACAAGATGTGCGATCAACTGAACGGGCCCATTAAGCAAAGCTACCTCGACTATTTTAACGGAATGAAAACGTCAGCGCGTGCATACAAGGCGGCAATCCAGCCCGACTCTGGCAATAGTGCCGGACGCGACATCCAGCAGATGCAGAGTCAAATACAGCAGTGGGGCTCGATCACCCAATTCGGGATCCAGATCGCAGAGATCACGGGTACGGCAGATAATCCCGATCAGAAAAGCGGAACAGCAACCAAGACGGACCACGGGTTCTCGGGCTACAACGGGAGCTGGGAAATCGGAAACTGGGGAGACACGCTCAGATTCACCAAAGCCCCAGCGCTAGCCGATCGGGCGTCTGGGTCTTAATTCTGCCGATCGAGAATCATTTGAGTCGCCCGGTTCCCTCACCGGCCGCGAGGGTGCCGGGTCCCCACCGCGACGATACTCCCAGACCTTGGCATGGCGTGGTTGTCTCACGGATCCGCGTCTCGGAAATGGCCGAATGAGAGACAACCCAAAACTGCGCATAACTATCCAGAGCAGACCAACCGCTGTCCCGTTCGTCGCCCGTGATTCGGGATTCTTGACCGGCGGGGCTATCGGGACCCGCGCAGCTCAGCTCGTTCCAGCCATGGGCTGGCTTTCGGGACGCCCTGTCGTCGTTCCCCTTACGGACATCGACGGGGCGAGAGAACCGCGCACGCTCCGCGGCATGTTTGTGTGTCTCCGAACCGGGGATGTGTTCGGACCGGAGGCTAACCAGTCCTTCCGCGGGCCGCTCGTTCGACGTTGCGCTTGAGTACGGCCAACATTCGTGCCTGCATGATCCAGACAACCGGGGGGGAAAGCCAGTAGGAGACGAACCGTTCAAGCCATCGAGGGCGGAAGACTTGATAACCGCCGATCACCAGACGTGTGCGCCCGCCAGGTAACTCATTCAACAAGAAGCCCCAGAGTCCTTCCGTGTAGGCCGACGGCCGTGACTGCTGGGGATCAAGACTGCGGCCTCGAAGATCGCTCAACCCATGCAGCCCCAGGAACCGATTCGGTTCAAGCGCTGCAACCTCCCACGCGTCCACAGGGCCGTGGCGGCGTGTCCAGTACTTCACGTAGTCACCGAGGGCGATGTCCTGCCACTCAGGGTGGACGCTGTGAGCACTAGGGCGACCGGCGTTGTCCAGGTGATCCCAGGAGTACCATCCCCCACGATCCCCACCCAGCTGTACGAGCCACGGCCAGACCTGATCTGGCGGCGCGTCGATCGTGACGGCCATCGTCGCGCCCCTCTCACCGTCGGGGACCAGGTCGGCACCGGGATACGGCCCAGCAACTTCCTCATCGGTCGCGCCCCAGCGCATGAGCCGAGGGCACACCAAGGCTCTATATACGACGGCTGCCGTCCCGGCCACACCTGTGATCTTGCGTCCGAATGTCATACGACAAGCATCGGAGGTTCTGCACCGCCTCACAAGGGAGGGAGCTCGTCGAGAATGTGCCCTTGCAGGAATCCGAAGAACAGCCGGTAGGCGCGCAACGCATTCGGTGGGGAGAAGCCGGCCAAGGCCCAGCTGAAGGACGCCGCGAACAAGCAGGACGAGGCAGCGGGCAAACGCGCTCGCGCCGACCGCGTGGAGAAGCTGGCCGAAGCGGAAAAGGCCGAGCGCCGCAACGAGACGGCAGCCAACGGGCAACGCTGACCCGCCGGTGCAGGCAGGCTTGCTTCCGGTCGCGGTTGGGTACCTCGGTACACATGTCGTCACCGCGTCCGGACGCGGTGACGGCCACGCCCGAGCTTGGATTCGAGCAGCGCGTTCAGCGACGTCGTCGCCGGATGGGGCCGAAGGGTCCGTGTCACCGCCCGCGGTGCCCCGGATCGACGGGCGCACCGCGTGAGGAACGCACGGATCGGGTAACCGCTCCCTGTGAAAATTATCGGAATCGTCATTCTGGTCGGCGTGATCGCCTATGTCCTGTACAGGAAACGAGCCTCAGCGCACGGTTGACTGCCCCGGGCCACCACGGATGGGCGCCGCGCCGGGAGCAGCCGATCACACCGCCCCTGCCGATAGACCTGTCGCCCGAACCTGGAGCCTTCATGAACATCCTCACCGCACTACCCGTGGCCATACTGCGTGCGCAGTACACGATCGTGCGCTACCCCCTTCACCTGATCGACGACCAGGTCATCGCACACCTGGCACCCGCCGCACCGGCCCGACGGCTGTATCGGGGCAGCCTCAGCCTTCTCGATTGTGCCGTCGGCACCGTTCTGGGCAACCAGGACCGTGCCCATCGTGCCGCTGACACCGCACCCAGCAGCACCCTGACCTCCGGCAGTGCATCAGACACCGATGACGATGCCGGCGCATCGGATATCGCTAGCGCTGAGGGCGAGACCGTCCCTCGGTCCGCGACCGCCCCGAACGCCGAGCTGAACGAGAAGGCGGCACACCAACTCGACACCGACATGCTCGCCGAGCACCTCGAAGACATCGAGGCGCCACGCCAGCGCGAGCACTCCGCGACCACCGACACTGCCGACCCTGCGACCGCCAACGTCATAACCCAGCTCGCGGACGCTACGAGCACCGAACCCGACACGACACTGACCGGAGAGCTGGCCGACCGCGTAGCCGAACTCGCCCGCGCAGAGACGCCGCCACCGGGCACCGGAACAGCGCCGACCGGCGAGCGTCACTGACCACCAGTTGCGCCGCCGCGGCGACCGCGACGATCACCGCACCGAGCGTCCCGACGCCCCACCGCCCGCAGTCACGGCGCCATCGCACATCCGCGCGTCAGCTCGTCGACGACGGTATCGCGGCCGAGTCCACGCCAGTGGTTCGTGGCTGCCAACGATCGAGCACAGCGGTGCCGCAACCGCGGACCCTCTCGGCCGCGAAATAGCGGTGCGCGGGTGGAAAGTGCGCAGCGAGAACTCGACATTGCGGAACACCGTGCGGCGTGCCAGCCCCATCAGTACCGCCATGCCGGTCACGGCCATCCACATCGGTAACGGGTAGAGAGCGAGACGCTCCCCCAGGCCGAAATGCAGCGCCTGTCCCAGCATGAGGCCGGCGCCGACCAGGCCCACGAGTGCGCACAGTGCGGACCACAGGGCGACCAGCCGCTTCTCGTGCCACAKATGCCAGGCGATGAGCACGAGCACCACGTGGCGCGCCACGAAGCCCGGCAACACGGCCGACCAGTGGATGATCGTTCCATCGTTCGCCGGAAACAGTCCGGTGGCAGCGGTGCTGACCGCGATGATCACGGCAAGGGAGAGTATCCATTTCTTCTCCCGGCCACTTCGTATGTGCCGATGAAGAAACAGTGCACCGAGGAGGGTGAGCACCCCGAGCGCGACGAACGTCGAATTCATGACGTCGTGCATCGGTGAGCAGGATCCGACTTCGCAGGTCGTCACGCCCAGGGAGCTGATGGAGTCCTGCGCGAAGCTGTAAGGCGTGCTCCACGCCGCCGCGGTGAACACCTCCGCCAACAAGTAGGCGAACGAAAGTACCCAGGCCGTGCCAGCAGCTGCGTGGCGAAGATTGTGGGTTCTCGGTGATGTTCCAGCGCTGTGCGGATTGCTGATAGTGAATTCTCTCTGTCGAACCAGATGTGTCGAGTGAGGCCGGAAAGAGCCGGCCCGGATGATCTGCGTGACTCTACGGCCCGAACCTGAGAATGCTGTCCGAAATGTCTGCCTGTGGTCTCAGGATGGCCTTGAATTCCAGTTCTAGTCAGCCTCCGCTCTGCATCTTCCGCTCCACTATTGCCGAGAGAAACCGTGCTGAATTGCAATTCAAGTGCGATGGTCGTCGAGCTGCGGGAGGAACGAATTTCTGCCGGGTGACGGTCTCGGCAACGAGGGCGGCAGCGACGTCGCGGAGTTTGCAGTTGGCTCGCTGGGAGAAGTTGACGAGTAAGGCGAATGCTTCGTCGGGGCCGCAGTGGCGTTGGCCCATGAGGATGCGGCGCGTTCGGGTAGATGCCACATGTACAACGGAGGCGATCGGTGCGCATTCTCGCGGGTGCCGCGGCGGTGATCCGCCGTTTGCAGCAGTGTGGACTAATCGTGCGCACTCCGATGTGAGTGCTCGGCATACTGTGGCAGTGACATCCGAGACGAGGCGGGTGAGCCGCGAGGGCGGCGGGTGCCGCTGTGGACAGTGATGAGCTCCTCGGCTCGAATGCACCCCCACAGGGCGGAAGTTTCCGGTTCTACCTCGACGGCCAGCGCTGGGAATGGTCCGACCCCGTCGCCCGGATGCACGGCTACCACCCGGGCGAGGTAACCCCCACCACCGAACTGCTGCTCTCCCACAAGCATCCTGACGACCAACCTCAGGTCGCGGCCCTCTTCGACAAGATGATCCACGCCGGCGAGCCGTTCAGCAGCAAACACCGCATCATCGACACCGACCGCCGCATCCACCATGTCATCGTGGTCGGCGATCGAATGCTCGACGACAACGACCAGGTCATCGGCACATCCGGGTACTACATCGACGTCACCGAAACGTTGGAAACCGACCTCCGCGAATTCAACGAGGCGCTCACCGAGGCCGCCGTCGCCGAATTCGAACAATCGCGGGCGGTGATCGAGCAGGCCAAGGGCGCACTCATGCTCGTCTACGGCATCTCCTCCGAACGCGCCTTCGGCATCCTCACCTGGCGCTCCCAGGAGACCAACACCAAACTTCACACCCTCGCCGAGCGTTTCGTCGACGCCCTCACCGCCGAGGCGACCCTCCCCACGTCGTTCCGCGCCTGGTTCGACCACGTCCTCCTGACCGCACACGAGCACCCCGACGCCCAGCCGGGGGCACAGGACTGACCGGTGAGGTGTGCTGGCCGTGGACGGTGGCCGTCTCAGGTGAACCCGTGCCGTCGTTTGACGAACCCGACCACGACCTCGTGCTCGCCCTCAGACTCCCCCAGAAGGTCGGTGGTCAGCACGCGATCGGTCAACGCCTCGAGCACCCTCCACCTCGAACCGGGGTGCCGCGGAAGACATCGGCGTGAGGTGACCGTACTCGTCATGAGAAAGTCAGAGCCCGAGACGACGAACGAACAGCGCAGTGGGGACCCGATCGACGCCGCATCGATTAACATCGCGCCCACCTCGTCGATCGCGTGGGTGACCTCCGCTATCTCTTTGAGCGCGAATCCGCGCCGGCGGGTTAACGTCCGCGCCGCCGCCTGAACTATCGGCAACTGATCCAGGGCTGCGTTGACCCGCAGCTCGGTGGTCCATGGTCCGATTTTCACAACGTCCACCGCAGGTTCCCGCGATTCGTTCCACCTATCTGACAAGCCGGCGCCGCATCGATCAGCTCACCCCCGCTTCCGGCAATGGAGATATCTCGAATGCTACTGCGGGGCAGTCGCATTACACGCGACTCGTCAGGGGTCGGTTCGCGCGACATCCCCGCCAACGGGCGGTCTCGCTCCCCGGTGCTCGACGAACTCCTCGAACTTCGTCCTATCGTTCTTGCCCCGGTGATCGAGAACGCCAACACCGCGGCAGGATGCGGTGGTCCCGGGGTAACTCCGCAGCTCGTTGTCCTGGCTCTTTTGCTCCTCAGAGCGCGAGCAGCCGCTGGAAAAACTCGCGGTAGCGCTTGAGCGCGAGACGAAGATCCTCCGTCGAGCCCTCTTCGCCCCGAGCCCACTGCTCCTCGAGCCGCGAACGCGCCTCCGAGAACCCGGTCGTGAGCCGGTCGACGACATCGGACACGAGGCCGTCGGCCTTCTGAACGCACTCTCTGGGATCATCGACGAAGCCCGCCTGAACCTCGTCCCAGCGCAAGCGGAGGACCGACAGCTCGTCCTCAGCGAAAAGTGATTGCCGGGAAGATGATTCGGTTGTCTCGGTCGATGATGGGCGTTCCTCAGCCGAAGGGGCAGTCCTCGCAGTCGAAGATCCGGTTGTCCCGCTCGAGGGCTCGGTCCTGATCGAGCCGGTGGTCTCGGTCGACGCTTCAACCCCCCTGGTCGGGCCGGTGCTCTCGGGTTGCTGATCTGGGTTGGTCATGCGCGCGTCTCCTTCGGCTTGTCTGTGTTCTCATCCGTCTCGAGCAACTTTTCGAAGAGCGCGCGGTAATGCACAAATGCCTCGCGCTGGTCCTCGGTACCGACGTCGCCCTGTTCCTGCGCTAGATAGATGCCGTGCGCCGTTCGGTAGTTTTCGACGACCTTCGGATGGTCGACCGAAATGTCGGCCGCCCGCTGATTGAAGTCGTCGATCGGGTAGCCGCGCTCGCGCATGACCTGGATCACGAGCCGGTCTGCAGCACCGACCGCACTGGACGGATTGTCGACGAACTCGATCTGCACTGTCCGCCACGAGTCGGCGTACTTCGCTTGCGCCTCGGGCGGCAACGGGACGATATCGAGCTTCGCCCGCTCTCGTTCGCGCGCGGTGAGCTCGTCCTCCGCGGCGTCGAGGTTGCCGACCTCTCCCACGGTCCGCTCGTACTCGGGACCAAACCGTCCCCTCAGCCGTTCCGTCCGCTGACGACTACTGACCGAGCGCGCAACGATGACCGCCACCACGGCGATCACGACGATAGCCGCGATCAAGATCCATCCCCAAACAGGCATTTCCTCAGACCTCCTCGTCCTTCGACGGGTACCCGAGCGGCTTATTCGGAAACGGCAATTGCGTGGTGGTCGAACAGCGACGGTGCGGCCGCGTCGGTGCAGTGTTCCGGTGCTGAATCCGGTTTCCGCGGATCGACCCGGGGGTACTTGCGGTGCATGGGTGCACGAGCGAGAACGGGCGGCCGGACACCGGTCGCATCGCGCCGTGGCGGCGCGGCCGGCCACGGCAAGACCGGCGGTGACAACCTCACGGCGACCGCCACCACCAAGCCGAAAGCCCGGACATCCACGACGGCGAAACGGTCCACGGCGCCCCTCACAACCGAGAAGGGGCGGCTGCCGCGCCGGCGGCCGGCGGCCGCGACATCGACCAGGGCCACCTCCCGGCGCAGCCCACGGCGAGCGGAACCGATACCGCGCCCGAGGCGAACGGACGCCACCGCCGAATCGGCCTCGGGCACACCCCGTCGGCGGCGCACCGACAGCGAGGCGCCCTCCGGGCGTGCGCCGGCGCGGGCCACCACCGCGAAGCCGGCGGCCCGCACACATCCCCGAGGTGAGGGATCCCGCACGTCCGCGCACCCGTGGTCCACCGCACCGAATCGCACACACCGACCGGACTCGTCAGCGAACGGCACCGAACGCGGCGAGCCCGCCGACACCACCCGGAGCCGGGTGTCGCGGTCGGTCGAGGCCGCCATCGAATGGCTCAAAACCCACCTTCACCGACTCCTCGAGACGGCGCGAGACCGCGGCGCCATGCTGACGGAAAAAATCCGACAAAAAATCCAGGAGTCGATCAAAACTCTCGTCGACGAGGTCGCGCACGGCGGGGTAGGCATGCAAGCCGGACTCGAGGGCGTTCAGGCCGCCCTGAAGGGTAAGAATCCGGTGTGGGCCGCGATCAAAGGGCTGGCATCCGGATTGAGCACCAAAGCCAAGATCGCCCTGCTTCTCCTCCTGGCCCTCGGACTCCTCCTCGGGCCGGTACTGCTCGTAGTCCTGCTGCTGGCCCTGCTTGTCATGGCGATCGTCGCGGCGGTGCGGGCCGCCGCAGGCTGACCTGATCGAACGGGCCGGCAGACCCGATTCGAAGAACAAGACTGCACGAGGCTCAGCAAGAAAAGAATTCATCGCGACATTCCGCAATTGATTTCCCGCGATTTTCCGTTGCACGACGAGCCCTCACGGAACCACCGAAAAGTGCGTAATTCCGCTGCGCAGCAACATCTCCGAGAGGTAATGCCGCAGCCGCTTCGGTTCGACACGGTCGCTGCGGGAGGCTCCGGGATTATCGGCGGCCGGACTTTCTGCACGTGTGGATGCAGGAACGGGGCATCCGTGGAGTCGGCCGGGGTAGTGGTTGTGCTGGTGATTGGGCGTTGTCGGGTTGGGGTAGTCAAAAAATGCGCACCCCTTCCGCGCACGGTCTTGCGGCACATCTCCGAAACGGTCCTGCGGCACATCTCCGAGGTCGGCGAGAGGTGCTAGGTGACTACTCGGCAAAAAGGGGTTCAATGATGAACAACAAGACTCAGATGGCGGCCGCGATCGGTGCGGGCTATCTACTAGGCCGCACCCACCGGATGAAGCTGGCACTGATGCTCGCCGGGGCCGGGACGGCCGGGCGCTTCCCCGGCGGGCCGCGGGAGTTGCTCACACTCGGCACAAAGATGCTCTCGAATTCCCCGGAAGTCGCCAAACTCGGCGACACGGTTCGGAGAGAATTGGTCAGCGCGGCGAAGGCTGCAGCGGTCACCGCTGCCAGCCAGCGCATCGACTCGCTGAGTAACCGGCTCCAATCGGGCGGCAAGGAGATCACGGGCACCGTCAGTGATGCCACGGACACCGTCAGTGATGTCACCAAGGTGAGCAGATTTGGCCGCAGGAAGCGCACTGGTTCGCGGGACGACGACGAGCAGCCCAGTACCGACGACCAGCCGGAGGACGACTACGCCGGCGAGGAAGACGAGGCCGACGACTACGAGGAGCCCGGCGAAGACGAGGCAACGGCCGAAGAGCCGGACGAAGACGAGGCCGACGAGGAACCGGCCCCACGTAAGCGGCCCACGCCGCGCCGCCGGGTCTCGGGCACCGGCAGCACCCGGCCCGCGAGCAGGTCGCGGACCAACAAGTCAGACGACGAAGACGACGACGAAGAGGCTCCTGCCCGCAAACGCAGGACACGGGCCAAGGCCACGACGGACTCCGCGCCCGTCCGACGGGCACGGAGGTGATGGCGATGACGAGCGCCGCAAAGAAACTGCAAGAGGCCGTGCCGGGTGACGGGCACGGCGCGTCGAGTGTGCTGCAGGACGCGGTCCAGCAGCTGCTCGGCACGGTCGCCGAGAAGGCACTGTCCTCGGTCTCGGACAAGGTGGCGAACACCTCCGGGCGGCTCACCGAGTACGCCGAGAACGGCGGCGAAGGAGGGCTGCTCGCCGCGCTCACCGGTTCCGAGAAATCGGATGACGATGAGTCTGACAAGGATGAGTCGCCGGACAAGTCCGACACCGGTGGCGGCTGGTGGGAGGGCGCCAAGCAGACGGTCAAGGACAAGGCGTCCGCCCTCAAGGATGCGGTCACCGGCGGTGGCGGTGGCGGTAGCGGAAAAGGCAAGAAGCTGAAGTTGACCAACATCGTCGAAACGATCGATGTCGGGGTCTCGGTTCAGCTGGCCTACAACCAATGGACCCAGTTCGCCGACTTTCCGTCGTTCATGAAAAAGGTCGAACGGGTCGAGCAGGAATCGGACGAGAAAGTCGAGTGGAAGGCGCAGATCTTCCTGTCGCACCGAACCTGGGAAGCGTCGATCCTCGAGCAGGTTCCCGACGAGCGGATCGTGTGGCGTTCGAAGGGTGCCAAGGGTTTCATCGACGGTGCGGTGACGTTCCACGAGGTGACCCCGGATCTCACCCGCATCGTTCTGATTCTCGAGTATCACCCGAAGGGGTTGTTCGAGAAGACGGGAAACCTGTGGCGTGCGCAGGGACGGCGAGCACGGCTGGAGTTGAAACACTTTGCACGCCACGTCATGACACAGTCGATTCTCCATCCCGACGATGTGGAGGGCTGGCGCGGAGAAATCCGGGACGGCAAGGTGGTCGAGCCCGAGCAGGACGAAGCGGAACCGGAAGACGAGCAGGACGAAACGCAGCCGGACGAAGGCGAGGAGGACGAGACCGAGGAGCCCGCCGAAACAGACGAGGACGAATACGAGGAGCCCGAGGCAGAGGAAGACGAGGCTGAAGAGGAGCCTGAGGCTGAGGAAGAGTACGAGGAGCCGGAGGAAATAGACGAGGCCGAGGCAGAGGAAGACGAGGCTGAAGAGGACGAGGGCGAGGGCGAGGGTGAGGAAGCGGTCGACGAGGAGGCCGAGGAGGACGAGGCGCCCCCGCCGAAACGCCGCGGCCGCCCGCGCAAGACCGCGGCCGCGAGTGAACCGCCGGCAGCGCCGAAACGCCGTGGCCGCCCACGCAAGACCGCGGCCTCGGGTGAAGACACGGCACCGGCACGCCGTGGCCGCCCGCGCAAGACCGCGGCCACCAAGTCCGCCGCCTCGAAGCGAGGAGCCCGCCGATGACCACCGGCGGGCCCAGCTCGAGCAGCCTCGCCGACGTCATCGACACCATCCTTGACAAGGGCCTGGTCATCGACGCGTACGTGCGGGTCTCGCTGGTCGGGATCGAACTGCTGACGATCGACGCCCGCATCGTCGTGGCCAGTGTCGACACGTATCTGCGTTTCGCGGAGGCGGTGAATCGGCTCGAGATCGGCAGCGAACCCAAGGGCCTGACCGATCTGGTGGGGTCCGTGACCGAGGGTGGTGCCAAGTCGAAGACCAAGGGTGCGCTCGAGGCCGCCGGGGAAAAACTCGGTGATCTCCTCGGCGGCGGAAAAGAGGAGCCCGAGCGCGAGCGGGTGTCGCGTAAATCCAGCAGAGGGGACAGGTGATGTCCACGTCGAAGCAGGCCGACGCGTCGGACCGGGCTGCCGATGCGCCCGAAGAGCCGCGTACCACCGGCGTCTACGTCTACGGCATCGTCCCTGCGGATGTGGAGGCCGAAGACGACGCCGTCGGCGTCGACGACTCCCGGGTGAGCATCGTCAGGCACGGCGACATCGCGGCGCTGGTGAGCGAAATTTCGGTGGACCGGCCGATCGGTAAACCCGCGGACCTTCAGGCCCACGCGCACCTGCTGGACGGTGTTGCGCGGGTGGCGCCGGTACTGCCGCTGCGGTTCGGGGCGGTCCTGACCGACACCGACGCGGTGAAGGACGAATTGCTCACCGCGCACGCCGACGAGTTCGCCGCCGCGATGGAGGAGCTCGAGGGTAAGGCCCAGTATGTGGTGAAGGGCCGCTACGTCGAACACGCCATCCTGTGGGAAGTGATCGGCGAGAACGAGCGGGCCAGCGCACTGCGCGACACAATCCGCGACCAGCCGGAGGCCACCACCCGCGACGCCCGGATGGCACTCGGTGAGATCGTGGCCAACGCCATCGTCGCGAAGCGAGAGGAAGATACGGCCACGGTGGTCGAAGCCCTCGACTCGCTGGCCGACTCGGTCAACGTCCGCGAACCCACCCACGAGGAGGATGCCGCGCAGGTGGCTGTCCTGGTCGAGGTTGCCCGGCAGGACGAGCTCGAGCAGGCGGTGGGAGCGTTGGCGGAGCAGTGGGACGGGCGGGTCGAGATGCGGCTGCTCGGACCGCTCGCCGCCTACGACTTCGTGCTGTCCCCGACGCCGGAGGGCTGAGGCGATGGGACTGCTGTCGTTCATCATCACGCTGCCGCTCGCACCGGTGCGTGGGGTGATCTCGCTGGCCGAGTTGATTCAGCGGCAGGTCGAGGAGGAACTCCACAATCCCGCCAGCGCCCGCCGCGCGCTCGAGGACTTGGAGGAAGCCCGCGAGCGGGGTGAGATCTCCGCCGAGGAGGAAGAGCAGGCGCAGCAGGCCATCCTGGACCGGATGACCGGAACGGCACGGCCCACCACTCCGGGGAAGGAGTGAGCAGGTCATGGCGCAGGATCTGCCACCGCCCCTGCCGGCGCAGGACATTGCCGCGCTCGCGTTGCGGGACATCACGCAGCTGACGGGCAAGAAACCGTTGGGTGCGACGTCGGTGATGCCGACCGACGACGGGTGGACCGTGGAAGTGGAGGTGGTCGAGGATCGGCGCATCCCGTCCTCGACCGACCTGCTCGCCCTGTACGAGTTGGTGTTGGATATGGATGGAGAGTTGTTGTCCTACCGCAGAACCCGCCGATACAGCCGCGGCGCCGGTGACCAGTCATGACCCTGTCCGGCGGCGACTCCGGGCGTCTCCCGCAGAGCCCTGCCGGCGGGATGGGTGGCGGGCACCAGTCGACGAATCTCGGGGAAATCCTCGAGCGGGTACTCGACAAGGGGCTGGTGATCGCCGGGGACATCCAGGTCAATCTCCTCGACATCGAACTGCTGACGATCAAGGTGCGGTTGGTGATCGCCTCGCTGGAGACGGCGAGGGAGGTCGGGATCAACTGGTGGGAGAACGATCCCTGGCTGACCGGCAAGAGCAGCGACCTCGAACTCGAGAATCGAAAGCTCAAGGAGCGCATTGCCGCACTCGAGTCCGACCGGTCGGTGCGTCCCCAGGTGAAGGCGGGTAGGCCGATCGAGGTGGAGGGCAGGCGGCGAGACGAACGATGACCGCGAGTGACGACGGGGTGTGGCTGTACGGCATCGCCTCCGACAGCGTCGACGATGCCCGACTGGCTGACCGGCGTGGCCCGGCGTGGTCGGCGAACCGTGGAATCGGCGGGCCTGGCGGCGGTGGTGGGGACGGTGACCCTGAGCGAGTTCGAGGAAGGGTCGCTGCGGCGCAACCTCGAGGACGTGAACTTGCCGACGAATTCGCCTCGGCCGTCGCGGCACCCGACACCGAACATCAGGGTGTGACACTGGAGATGACCGGACCGTGGCCCCCGCACCCCTTCGCGGGGATCGATCAGGCGAACCCATGAGCGACACGGTCCCCGCGGTCCCCGCGGACGACACTCGCCGCATCGCCCTCGTCGACCTGCTCGACCGGGTGCTCGGCGGCGGCGTCGTCATCACCGGCGAGATCACGCTATCGCTGGCCGACGTGGACATGGTGCGGATCTCGCTGCGCACCCTCATCGCCTCGGTCAGCGCCCTGGAGCCGGCTCCGAAGGGGCCGGATACCACCGATGACTGATCCGGACAGTCGGCGCAAGCGCTGCCGAGCTGGGCGCCTAACCGCAATGCCGCGCAGTTAGGGATTGTCCTGGCAGGTCAAGTGAGGTCGAGGAACTGGGCGTGTCGTGAGATAGGGCAACGGAACTCCTGGTAGGGAAGCTTTGTCCGCCAAAGACAAGCCTCTCCGGGAGTTCCGTTGCCTGTTCAGTCTGTCATCAAACATGAGTCGGTGGTTGCCGCCGGGCGGTTCGCGCCGGGGCATATCGGTGAGTTGACGCGGATCGTGCCGTTCGAGATGGTCGATGCCGCGCTCGAGTCGGCGAGGGCCACGCAGGCTCGACTGCGGGAGTTGCCGTCGCGGGTCGTGGTGTACCTGCTGCTGTCCGCGTGCCTGTTCCCTGATATCGGCTATACCCGGGTGTGGACGAAGCTGACCGCGGGACTCGAAGGAGCGGTGGCCGATCCGGGTTCCTCGGCGTTGTCGCAGGCCCGCCTCCGGGTCGGCGCCGCACCACTGAGGGAATTGTTCAACCTGATCAAAGGCCCGGTCCCCGGTACCGCTCGGTGGCGGGGACTGTTGGTGTGCGCGATCGACGGCACCTCGATGTTCGTGCCCGACAGCGTAGCCAACCTCGGTGCCTACCACCGTCAAACCGGCGGCCCCAACGGCGACTCGGGCTACCCGATGGTGCGCATGCTCGCCGTGGTGGCGTGCGGTACCCGCACCATCGTCGATGCTGTGTTCGGAACCTACAGTGTCTCCGAGATCGCCTATGCGCCCCAGCTGTCGGGGTGCCTGCGCGATGGCATGTTGTTGTTGGCCGACCGCAACTTCGCCGTCGCCTCGTTGATCGAGCAGATCGCGGACACCAAGGCCGACCTGCTCATCCGCTGCAAGAGCAACCGCAAGCTTGCCTCCATCGAACGGCTGCCCGACGGGTCCTGGCTCGCCCCGATCGGCTCGGTGGTCGTCCGGGTCATCGATGCCGAGATCGTTGTCACCCCGAAAGGTGGCACACCCCGCACCGGCCGATACCGGCTGGTCACCACCCTCAACGATCATCGCCGCTACCCGGCATCGGAACTGGTCCGGCTGTATCACCAGCGATGGGAGATCGAGACGACCTATCTCGAGCTGAAGTCGACCATCCTCGGCGATGCGATGCTGCGGGCCCGCACCCCGCCCGGGGTCGCCCAAGAGGTCTACGCGTTGTTGACCACCTACCAAGCGCTGCGTATCGCGATCGCCGACGCAACGACCGGTGCGGATGTCCCACCGCTGCGCGCGAGTTTTACGATCGCCCTCACCACCGCCCGCGACCTGGTGGTACTCGCGTCAGGCGTGATCGCCGGCACAACGATCGATCTGGTCGGCAAGATCGGCCGCGCAGTCCTAGCCGAACTCAATCCCGAACGCCGAGAACGTGATTGCCCCCGCGTGGTCAAACGAGCGATCTCCAAACACCGCGCCAAAGGCGCGGTCGATCGCACCAACTACCCCACGGTCAACATTGCCATCAACGTTCTCGAACCGCCCGATTGGACAGACAGCCCAAACCCTTAACTGCGCGGCATTGCGCCTAACCGGGGAGTGCCACCGTGTACTGCCGCAACGTATCGGGGCGCCGACCCGAATCGGTCGAACGCGGCCCGGTCACCCTGGTCCTCATCCTCGTCGAATTGCTGCGTCAGCTGATGCTCGAGGACCGCATGGCCGAAGGGCGGGATCAGTTCGGGTTGACCCCGAGGACCTCAACATCGACCTCGGACCACTCGGGCCGCTGCTGTCCAACGAATAACCGAGATCACTCAATTTCTGTCCCCACCACGGTGGCAGCTCCCGTCCGGACGCCGACCCGTGACACAGCTACCGTTGAGGGTGTCGCCGCGCCCCAGACCGCGCGGTGGCCCAATACCCCGCCGGATGAACCCCCCGGCGGGGTCACGGAACGGCCGGAGCTGTCGAGGGCGCTGGCGGACTGAGACCGCGCCCGTCGGTGAGAGCACCGCGGACAGACACCTCGAAACCGCGTGAAGTAACCGACCGGGGCGGCCCCTCCGTCTCTCCTCGTTCTCGTTCCAGGCACAACGACGGTGTGGTCAGAGCCGACGGCACGTGGCCGGGTTCTATTCGGGTTTGGGAGTGACGACGAAATCGTAGGGGGCCATTCGCCCACTGCGCGGCAGCACCGCCCGCCCGGCAGGTTGCACTGCGCCGACGGTCCCGGACGGCCCGCACAGCTGCCTCGCCCGCCCAGAGGGTGCACGCGGGGTCGGCTAGCGGACTACCCGAACGGGCAGAGTTCAATCGGTCAAAGACCAAAGAGGACTGCGCAATTCGGTGCCGAGGAACAGTCCATCCGGTCGGATCCTCCGGCGTCGTCCAAGAAAGGTGTACCGAGTTTCCGTGGACCGCGGAGAGGGTACGCCCCTGATATGGCGCGGAAAAGCATAGTCGGCTCGGCCCTCCTGGGACGGACCGGCACAGGGAACCGGGCCGGTGCGGGCATCGGGCGTGGTCTTCGGCAGGCGGCCGGTGCACACCCCAGGAGAGGTACGCCGGACTCGGTGCTGGGGTTTCCGACGCCAGCTGGTCTGATCGCCGGTGACGTCGGCCCCGGCCACGTGTCACGATCGGTCGACGAAGCCGCCCAATGGCTGAAACCCCACCTTCACCACCTCCTCGACCACCCACTCCTCGGCGAAGTCAAGGACCGAGGTGCCGTGCGGAAGAGCCTCGACCACTGGCTGGACACCGTCGCCGAATCCCTCGCCCATGGTGGACCAAGCACCACTGCCGCCCTACGGGCGATCGACTCCACCCTCAATGGCAAGAACCTGGTATGGGCGGCGATCAAGGGCCTGGTGTCCGGGTTGAGCCGCACCGTGCAGGTCGCCCTCGTCCTGCTCATTCTCCTCGGGCTGGTGCTGGGGCCGATTCTGCTGGTGCTCGCGCTGCTGGCCCTGCTCGTGGCCGGACTCGTCGCGGCCGTCCGCGCCGCCACACGGTGACCGCTCCACCTGCGGAGCATCCAGCGTAGCCAGCCCCGATCCGGGTACCCGCACAGTACGTTGTCCCGGGCTCGCACACCTGCCGGGGCAGCCAGCCCCGACTCCGGTCGCCAACCCCTTCGGCCGCGGGGCGCCCAACGTCGTACGCGCCGAGGCCGAGTGTTCGCCCACCCCGCCCCGGCCGCGTGCGGCCCTCCCGTAACCTCACGAACCACTGCCACACACACCTCTCACCCGAGGAACAGACCCGGCCTCATCAGGCCTGATGACCTGCGTACCGTGAATAGATGAAGACGAAATCACCTCCGAACGAGCTCGCCCGCCGGTTGGCCGAGCGGGAAGAAGTGGAAGTCGGCATTACGTGCGCCAGCTCGTCGGCGCGGCGAACATCGAGGGCAGTCCGCTGTTCCACATCCTGCGGCTCGCGTTCCCCGGCGGATCACCACGGGTTGAATGAGCGTCCCGAGGTTTGCGGTATCCGCCCTCCCGCCCTACCCGGACCCTCAGGAGCCGCCCGGTGTTGTCGAGGCGGATCGGCCCCGACTGCGGATGCCGGACCGTGAGCGCGGGTACTGACACCTCGGTGAGTGGTATATTCCGTGTGAAGCCACCCCATCGAGGTGGGCTGGAAGTGAGCCACAGGACAACTCGCCGGACGACGAGGCCTGTGGCTCGCGTCGTTCCGGATCAAATCTGGCGCAGGTCGACCGCACCCGACAGTTTCGCCAGGTAAGTCGGATTCCCGACCCGGGATTGGACCACCGCACCACACACGATGTCCGCGACCCAGAGCGCCGGCTCGACCATCCCGACGGCGTGGTTCACCCGCAGCGATGAGGTGATCACCTTCTGGGCTCGAAATTTCTGCAGGATGTCGACATCGCTCGCGTCGAGTTGGCTGCGGGATTCGAGTGTGATGTGACTGCAGGGCATCTCGGCCAGGTTGGGGAGCAGATACTCCAGGCATTTTCTGCGGTGGCGCCGGTCGGAGACCGCGGCTTCGGTGTGAATGACGACGAGACCTGCCAGCCGGAGGGCTGCGACGGCCTCGATGAGATCGTGCCGGCGGTCGGCGCTGCTGCCGTGCCAATGTACCTTCTTCTCCGTCGTGAGCCGCAACGATTCCATCGTTTTGCGGATCTCCGGAACGTCGTCCTCGTCGCAYAACGCTGCCGCGATCAGGTACGTGTCGGGRTCGCGRYCGGGCTGCGATCCGCTCTCATCGCCCCAGGCAGTCAGCATGGGTGAAAAGTCTAGGGAGTCGTCCCGACACCGGTTACCGGAGTACCGGCTCAGGGCGATCTCTGTGCCATCTGCCCTTGTCTGAGGTTCGGTGTAATGCGTTGACGCCATTTCCGGTTCGTTCCGTTGCCGGTCTGCGCGGCTGGCGTCCTTGAAGCCAGCACCGTCTTGAGCTCGCGCACCCGGAGCCCGGTCAGCTCATTGAACGAGTGYGCCCGCACCCCGCCGGAGCGCAGTGSGTCCACGGYKTCCGGKTCGTCGTCGACGAATGCYGACAACCACKRCCCMACGGCYCGGCAGTGGCCGGCCTTGACCTCGACCGCGGYCGGACRTCATTGMGGGAGCGGCACARCAGCGCCCGRCCGGGTGGAAAWCYGTTMYSCCCGAGCCAYATCCGGGTCTGRYCYGCGYAGGAGACGGGCCGGGTSGTGGAATACACCACCACSAACCCCAGACCGGCCACCGCCTCCACCAGATCTCGGCCCGGTTCGATGRCCGCCGCCTGCCCGACATGGTCGAAGAACCGCTGCCACGCCTGTCGRCGGCTCCCYTCCGRSTSGCCGGTCAGGAGGTGGGTGAATGCCGACAGGTCCGCCAGGCCGCCGTCGATGTCGAACATCACCACCCGCTCGCTGCCGCTCACCTGCCCGACCCTAGCCACATGGCCCGTAGAGATCCCGGCGCCACGCCCACCGCCGCGGATTCTGCCGGCCCCACCCGTGGTCGCTAGAGAGCCTTAGAAAGCGCAACTGAGGTTGCACCCTTGGAGTGGACACCCCTGACAATGGTTCTAGGAGAGCCAGGAGGGATGTCGAAGTGGGACGCCAGTCTCTGTACACGGAGGAATTCCGGAAAGACGCGATCGCGCTGTACCGCGCGGCCGACGGCCAGCGCACATATGCGGCGGTCGCCGCGGACCTGGGCATCAGTGGCGAAACGCTACGGACGTGGGTTCGCAAGGCCACCGCCCGCAATGGACGCCCGGAGGCCCGCAGCACCGCCGGTGGGGAAACCCAAGCGGACGAGCTCGCGCGGCTGCGGGCAGAGAACGCCCGGTTACGCGGTGCCGAGAAGGAATGGCAGC